>CAMWHH010000001.1 GCA_947174035.1 uncultured Mycoplasma sp.
AAATTATTTTGATCTATAGCTTTTGATAAAAGATGGAAATTATATCTTTATATATAAAATAAAAGTTTGAAACTTAACTTAAGTGATATAATTATCAAGTATGCATTAATTATTGAGATTGCTGATACACCAATATTAGTTGTCGGGATTATCAGGGAACTCATTGTTAGTGGTAAGTTGGTTTAAAACCAATAGTATTTTGAAAGGACAACTTAGAAATAAATTATGAAAAATGAGATGAAAATTAAATTATTTTCTTATGATCATAGGTTGCTAGATCAATCTGTAAGAAAAATAATTAAAAGTTCACAAGATAGTGGTGCTAAGGTTAAAGGACCTATTCCACTTCCTACAAAAAAAGAAATATTTACGATTTGTCGTTCTCCACACGTAAATAAAACTTCTAGAGAACAATTTGAAAGAAGAACACATCAACGTTTGATTATTTTGGTTAATACTACAGAAAAAACAAAAGAATACTTGAAAAATATCATAATACCTTCTGGAGTTGATATCCAAATTACACTTAAATAATTATTTGGAGGATTAATATTATGAAAATGATTCTTGGAAGAAAAATAGGTATGATTCAAAGTTTTTTAGAAGATGGAACTAAGATACCTGTTACAGTTATTCAAGCTGAACCAAATGTAGTATTAGAAAATAAAACAAAAGAAAAAAATGGCTATGTAGCAACAAAAATTGCTTATGGTAAAGTTGAAGAAAAAAAATTAAACAAACCACAAAAAGGTTATTTTAAAAAACTTAAAGTGGAACCACATAAGTACACTAAAGAATTAAGAGATGTATCAGGTTATAATGTTGGCGACAAAATTTTAGTTGATATTTTTAATTCTGGTGATAAAGTAGATGCCCAAGGAATTACTAAAGGAAAAGGGTTTACTGGTGCAATTAAAAGATGAAACTTTAAAATTGGACCTTTAGGTCATGGTGCTGGTTATCCTCATAGATATCAAGGATCTATCTCTTTTGGTAGAGGGGGAAGCCAAGGTCAAAGAGTACCTAAAGGACAAAGAATGTCTGGACACTACGGACATGAACTTGTAACTATTAGCAATTTAACTGTTGTTGGTATTGAAGTAGAAAAAAACTTGATTTTAATAAAAGGTTCAGTGCCTGGACCAATTAATAGTTTGATTTTGTTAAAAACAACTGTTAAAAGAAAAAAACAAGTTAATCCTTTAAAACTTTCTGATCCTGAAGCAGTTGCTAGAGCTATTAGAGAAAAAGAAGAACAAGCTAAACTTGCGCAAGAAGCTAAAAAAGCAGAAGCTCATCAAAAAGCAGAAGCTGAAAAAGAAGCAAGAAAGCAAGAAATGATAGCTAAACAAAAAGCTGCTGAGGAAAAACAACATGCTCAACAAGAAGCAAAAGCAGAAGCTAATGAAAATAAAACTGATGAAAAGAAAGAAGGAGATAAATAATGAGTTCTGTTAAATTATTAAAAGACCTTTTAGGAAATACTGAAGAAGTAGAACTAAAAAATAATAAACTTTTCATCAAAGAAATTAATACTCAAGAATTATTTAATTCAGTATTAGTAGCTAATGCTAATGAAAGACAATCAACTGCTTCAACTTTAACAAAAGCTGAAGTTAGAGGTGGGGGAAGAAAACCTTATAAACAAAAACATACAGGTAGAGCTAGACAAGGTTCAATTAGAAACCCTCATTATGTAGGTGGTGGTAGAGCTTTTGGACCAACTCCTGAAAAAAACTATACTTTAAAGCAAAATTCAAAAGCATATAAATTAGCTTTTAAATCAGCAATGACTTTAAAGTTAAATGAAAAGGGACTGAATTTATTAAGTAACAAAATTGAAATGAAAGAACCTTCTACTAAAACAATTTCTAAATTGTTAAAAAAAGTTTCATATGATGATAAAAAAATTCTTTTTGTTATTAATGAAACAAAAAATGAAAACTTTTTAAAATCTTGTCAAAACTTAGAAAAAGTAGTTTCAAAAACATGAAATCAAGTTTCTGCAAAAGATATTCTTAACAGTGATATAGCTGTTATTCAAGAAGATGCTTTTAATAAAATTAGTGAGGTATTTGCATAATGGATTTGTTAAGTGTAATTGTAAAACCACTTCATTCAGAAAAATCTTATTCATTAAGAAATGAAGATGTTAAAAAATATGTTTTTGAAGTAAACAAAAATGCTAATAAATATGAAATTAGTTTAGCATTTCAATTAATTTATGGAATTGCTCCTGAAAAAGTTAATGTTGTTAACAGAAAACCAGCTCCTACAAGAACTGGTACTAGAAATCCAGGAATGACTAAAGCAAAAAAAATTGCTTATATTACTTTACCTCATGGTGTTGATATTCAAATAGAAGAAGATCAACCTAAAGAAAAAGAAACAAAAAAAGACATTCCAAAAGATTTAAAAAAAGAAAATAGAGAAGAAAAAAAAGAAAAACCTAAAAAAGGTGTTTTATCAAAATTAGTAAAAACTTCTCCAAAAGCAAAATAAAAATATAGTTAGGCGAAAAGCGAAAGGAAGCAGATATGCCAATTAGAAGAGTCAAAGCAAGAAGTAGCGGAATCAGACAAACAATTATTATTGATTACAAAAAAGTTTTAACTACTTCTGTTCCTGAAAAATCTTTAGTAGTAGCTATTAAAAAACATTCAGGAAGAAATAACAATGGAAAAATAACTGTAAGACACCATGGTGGTGGTTACAAAAAGAAATATCGTATTATTGATTTTAAAAGAGACAAAATTAATAAAGTTGCTACAGTTAAATCAATTGAATATGACCCAAACCGTACATCTTTTATATCTTTAGTGGTATATGAAGATGGTGAAAAAAGATATATTATTACTCCAAAAGATTTAAAGGTTGGAGACAAAATATTATCAAGTAACAAACAAATAGATATTAAAGTTGGTAATGCTTTACCAATTTCATTAATTCCAGAAGGTACATTTGTTCATAATATTGAACTTTATCCAGGTCGTGGAGGACAAATGATTAGATCAGCAGGTTCTTCAGCACAAATATTGGGTAAAGATGAAACTGGAAATTATATGATTGTAAAACTTTCGTCTGGTGAAGTAAGAAAAGTACCTAATTTATGTATGGCAACAGTTGGTGTTGTTTCAAACGAAGAACACAACTTAGTTGTTGTAGGGAAAGCTGGTATCAACAGACATAAAGGTATCAGACCAACAGTAAGAGGTTCAGCAATGAATCCAAATGATCACCCACATGGGGGTGGTGAAGGAAGATCACCAGTTGGACATGATGCACCAAGAACTCCATGAGGTAAAAGACACATGGGTGTTAAAACTAGAAATAAAAAGAAAGCATCTAATGCACTGATTGTTAGAAGAAAGAAATAATATTGAGAGGTTAATAGGATGTCAAGAAGTTCAAAAAAAGGTCCATATGTTGAACCAAGTTTAATGAAAAAAGTGCAAGCAATGAAAGAAAGCGATAAAAAGAAACCAATCAAAACATGATCTAGAAGAAGCACAATTTTTCCAGATTTTGTTGGTTTAACTTTTGAAGTTCACAATGGAAAATCATTTATTAATGTTTATGTAACTGAAGATATGATTGGGCACAAACTTGGAGAGTTTGCGCAAACAAGATCATTCAAACAACACACAAGCAATAGAAAAGATTTAGTTAAATAGTTAAGGAGTAAACAATGCAAGCAAAAGCAAGTCAAGCAAATATTCATGTTTCACCAAGAAAAGCTAAATTAGTGTGTGACTTAATTAAAAATAGACCAGTTACAGAAGCTTTAACAATTTTAGAAAACACTCACAAAAAAACTGCTGTATTTCTAAAAAAATTATTGCATCAAGCAATTGCTAATGCAACTAACAATCATGCAATGCAAGCTGATAAATTATATGTTTATACAGTTGTAGCAAATCAGGGATCAACATTAAAAAGAACAATGCCAAGAGCAAAAGGGTCTGCTGATTTAATCAGAAAAAGACACACTCATTTAAAAATTGTTTTATCAGATGATCAAAACGAAAGAAAAAAAGAAATTGAATCTATCAAAAAAAGAATTAAAAAAAGAGCTGCTAATAATAAAGGTTATTCGGCAAAACAAAGAGCTGCAAATGAAAAAGGTTTAAAAACAGTTGAAAAAACTAAAAAAGTAAAAACAACTAAACCTGTTGCAAAACCTGAACCAAAAAAAGAGGTTGCTAAAGTTAGCAAACCAGTTTCTAAAGTTCAACCAAAAAAAGAAGATAGCAAAGTTACTAAGCCAGTTAGTAGTAAAAACAAACCAAGTGTTTCAAAAACAAACAAAGCAAAAGCAAAATAGCAAATTTAAGGAGTTATTATGTTAGAACCAAAACGTACAAAATATAGAAAGCCACATAAAGTAAGTTATGAGGGAAAAGCCAAAGGTAATAAATATGTAGCTTTTGGTGAATTTGGATTAATGGCAACTTCAGGGGCATGAGTTTCAAACAGACAAATTGAATCAGCTCGTATTGCTATTTCAAAAGCACTTGGAAAAACAGGAAAAATGTGAATTAGAATTTTTCCACACTTATCATTAACAAAAAAACCTTTAGAAGTTCGTATGGGTTCTGGGAAAGGTTCACCAGAAAAATGAGTTGCTGTAGTTAAAAACGGAACTGTTATGTTTGAAGTTGCAAACATTCCAGAAGAGGCAGCAAAAGCAGCATTAAAAAATGCAGGCAACAAACTTTCTGTTAATTGAAAAATAGTTAAGAAGGGAGAAATTGCACATGATTAAGGATTTAAGAACAAAAAGCGATAATGAATTGGGTAATTTAATTTCTAAACTAAAAGTTCAATTACTAGAAATGAGATTTAAGATTGCCAACGGTGAAGTAGAAGGCGTTCATAAATTAAAAGAAATTAGAAAAACTATTGCAATGGCAATGACAGTTCTTTCTGAGAGAAATGTGAAAATTTCTTTTTCAACATTTAATACACAGTTAATTAAAGAAAAAGGTGGTAAGCAACAAATTATTGGTTTACCAATTGTCACTGAAAAGGATAGTAAAACAGTTTCTAATCACAAACAAAAACCTGAACCAAAAAAAGAAACTGATAAAAATGTAAATAAAACAAATCAAGAAGTGAAAAAAGAAACAACTTTGAAAAAAGTTGAAACAAAAAAAACTGATAACAAAAAATCAGAACCTAAAAAGAATACTAATAAACCAGTTAGTGCAACTAAAACATCAACAACTGATTCTAAAGTTGTTTCAAAAAACAAACCAAAAACTGCTAATAAATCAGCTAGCAAAAAACCTACATCTTCAACAAAACCAAAAACACCAGCGAAAGGAAAAAAATAATTATGGGTCAAAAAGTTAATCCAAATGGTTTAAGAATTGGAATTATTAGAAATTGAGAATCAAGATGAATTGCTAAAGACAACAAACAAACAGCTTTATGATTGGTTCAAGATGACAAAATAAGAAAACACATTTTCAAAGTTTGTAAAGCAGCACAAGTTTCACATGTTGAAATTGAAAGACAGCAAAACAAAATTGATATTTTCATTCATTGTTCTCAACCTGGAATTGTTTTAGGTAAAGATATGGTTAATTTAAAAGCTTTGAAAAAGCAATTAAATTATATTGTAGGTAGAAAAACAAAAGTTAATGTAAATGTATTACCAATTGATAAACCAACTTTTTCTGCAAGAATTATTGCAAGAGAAATTGCTGATGCAATTGAAAACAGATTTTCTTTTAGAAATGCTCAAAAGATTGCAATTAAAAAAGTATTAGCTTCAGGTGCAAAAGGAATTAAAACAAATGTATCTGGTCGTTTGGGTGGTGTTGAAATGGCTAGAGAAGAGGGATATTCTGAAGGAATTGTTCCTTTAACAACTTTAAGAGCAAATATTGATTATGCTTTAGAAGAAGCTTGAACAACATATGGTTTAATTGGAGTAAAAGTTTGAATTAATCGTGGGGAACTTTTCAAAAAATCAAATTCACAATTTAATAAATTTGAAAGAAAACCACTTGAAAAAAGAAAACCTGAAATCCAACAACCTAAACCTGAGTTTAAAAAACCAGTTGAAAAACCAGTTGAAGAAGAAAAACCAGCTAAGCCAGTAAAAGCAGAAACTTTAAAACGTGAAAAAGAAGTTTTAAAAGTAGTTGAGTCTAAAGCTGATGAAACTGGTAAAAAAGGTAAAGTTGAAGAAACAGCAATTATTATGATTTCAACTAAACATGAATATGCTGACAACTTATTAAATGAAGACTTAAACAAAAATGTTTTCTTTTACAAAGTTACACCAGTTAACCCAATTGAAAGAGTTTTAGTTTATACAACTACAGGTAAAAAAGAAGTTATTGGTGAATTCGATTTGGAAAAAATTGAAATTTTATCAATCGAAAGTGCTTGAAGAAAATATGGTAAACAATCTTGTATGTCAAAAGCAGATTTTGATGAATATTATAAAGATTATAATGGTGAAGCACACGTACTTATTTCTAAAGAAGCTTTTAAATATAGCAGATCTAAAAAACTTGAAAACTATGGAATGAAAAAAGGCCCAAGTGGTTTCCAATACTTAAAATAATTTAGTGAAAGGATAAGATTATGAGCAATCAAGTTAGTACAAGAGACAGCAGAAGAAAAATTTTGCAAGGAACTGTAGTTTCTGACAAAATGCAAAAAACTATTGTTGTACAAGTTGAAACTAAGTCTAAACACAGACTTTATAAAAAATTAGTAATTACTCACAAAAAATATCATGCACATGATGAAAAAGAAGAATGCAAAATTGGTGATTTTGTTGAAATCATGGAAACTAGACCGTTAAGTGCTACAAAGCGATGAAGATTAAATAAGATCATTCAAAAAGCTAAATAATTTTTAAAAAATTAAGGGGTAAATAATATGATTCAATTTATGACAAAACTTAATGTAGCAGATAATACTGGTGCTAAACAAGTGGGAGTAATTAAAGTATTGGGTGGAACTAAAAGAAGATATGCTTCAGTTGGAGATATTGTAGTAGTTTCAGTAAAAAAAGCTCAACCTGATGGAATTGTTAAAAAAGGTCAAGTTTGTAAAGCTGTTGTAGTACGTGTAAAAAAGAATATTTTAAGATCAAGTGGTAATTCACTATCTTTTGATGATAATGCTTGTGTAATTATTAAAGAGGATAAAACACCAAGAGGTTCACGGATTTTTGGACCAGTAGCAAGAGAACTAAGAGACAAAGGGTTTTCTAAAATTGTTTCTCTAGCTTCAGAAGTACTTTAAGGAGTTAAATAATGCAAAGATTAAAAAAAGGTGACAAAGTTAGAGTTATTTCAGGTTCTGAAAAAGGAAAAGAAGGAACAATTTTAAAAGTTTATCCAAAACTAAATAAAGCACAAGTTGAAGGAGTTAATGTTAGAAAAAAACACATTAAACCAAACCAAAACAAACAAGAGGGTGGAATTGAAGAAGTAGCAATTCCAGTTAATATGTCAAAATTAGCTTTGATTGATTACAAAGCAAAAGGTAAAACAACAAGAATTAAATTTGGTTTTGACAAAAATAATAAAAAAGTTAGAATTTCAAAAATTTCTAACAATGAAATTACTAAGTAAGGAGGAAAGAAGTTATGGCTAGTAAAACAAGTCTTTATGATAAATATAAAAAAGACATTTCAAAGTCTTTAATGAAAGAATTTAATTACAAATCTGTAATGGAAGTTCCTCGTCTAGAAAAAATTGTAATTAATTCAGGTTTAGGTGATGCTACTTCAGATTCAAAAATAATTGAAATAGGTTTAAAAGAATTACACTTAATTACTGGACAAAAACCAGTGGCAACTAAATCAAAAAAATCAATTGCTACTTTCAAATTAAGAGAAGGTCAAGCAATTGGTGCTAAAGTAACACTTAGAAAAGAAAACATGTGAAATTTTTTAACTAAGTTAATATCTGTTGCAATTCCTCGGATTAGAGACTTTAGGGGTTTATCAGTTAAATCTTTTGATGGAAAAGGTAATTATACATTTGGAATAAAAGAACAAATTATTTTTCCAGAAATTGTTTATGATGATGTAAAAAAAATTAGAGGATTTGATATCACAATTGTGACTTCAGCAAAAACAGATAAAGAAGCATTATTTTTATTAAAAGAATTAGGAATGCCTTTTGTAAAAACAAAGGAGACAAAATAGTATGGCAAAAAAATCATTAATTGTTAAACAAAAAAAACATCCTAAGTTTAAAGTTAGAGCTTATACAAGATGTGAAAGATGTGGTAGACCAAGAGCTGTAATTAGAAAATTTGGAATTTGTCGTTTGTGTTTCAGAGACCTTGCATATAAAGGTGCAATTCCTGGTGTTAAAAAGGCGTCTTGATAGGATAGGAGGATTTTAATATGTACATGGATCCAATTTCAGATTTACTGTTAAGAATTAAAACAGGAACAAAAATTAAAAAATCTCATGTTGTTGTTAGAACATCTAAATTAGTTACAAACATTTTAAAAATATTAAAAAATGAAGGTTATATTGTTGATTTTAAAAATGAATCAATTGGTAAAAACAAAACACAAACAGTTGTATTTTTAAAATATAAAAATAATGTTTCATCAATAACAGGATTAAAACAAATTTCTAAGCCAGGTCTAAGAATTTATAGTGAAGCTCAAAAATTACCTAAAGTTTTAAATGGTTTAGGTATTGCAATTATCTCAACTAGTATGGGTTTAATGACTGATAAAAAAGCAAAACAAAACAACATTGGTGGCGAAGTTATTGCTTATATTTGATAGGAGAAAAAAATGTCAAGAGTTGGAAATAGATTATTATCAATCCCAAGTGGTGTTAATGTAGAAATTGAAAAATTTCTTGTTAAAGTAAGTGGGAAACTTGGAACATTAGCAATTCCTTTTGATAATAAAAAATTATCAGTATTAAACAAAGATTCAATGATTATTGTAAAAAGAGCTAATGATGAAAAACAAACAAAAATGCTTCATGGAACAACTAATGCTAACATTAAAAATGCACTAGTTGGTGTGAGTGAAGGCCATACAAAAAAATTAAAAGTTACAGGTGTTGGTTATAGAGCAGCAGTTAGTGGTAGCAAAATTACTTTAAGTTTAGGATATTCACACCCTGTTATTTTAGATATTCCACAAGGTTTAACTGTAACATGTCCCCAAGTTACAGAAATTGTAATTACAGGTGCTGATAAAGCTGTTGTTGGACAGTTTGCAGCAGTTATTAGAAGCAAAAGACCACCAGAACCTTATAAAGGTAAAGGTGTTGCTTATGCTGATGAAGTGATTGTTAGAAAAGTTGGTAAAACAGCTGAAGGTTCTAAAAAATAATTTAGGAGTTAGTTTATGAAAAATATTAATCTTAATAGAAAAGAAAAAAGAGTTGAACGTCATAAAAAAGTTCTTAGAAAATTTAGAAGAATTGATAACGGTTTACCAAGACTACGTGTTACAAAAACTAATCAGCACATCTTTGCACAATTGTTAGATGACAACAAAAACATTGTGCTTGCTTCTAGTTCATCTTTACAACTTAAACTAGCTAATGGAAATATTGAAAACAGCAAAAAAGTTGGTGAAGATATTGCTAAAAAAGCTTTAAACAAAAAAATTAAATCAATTAATTTTGATTGTGGGGGATCAAAATACCACGGAAGAATATCAGCATTAGCAGATGCTGCAAGAAAAGCAGGATTAAAATTTTAGGATATTAAGGATATAAAAATGGAAGAAATTAAACAAGCGACTTCTGAAACAGAAAAAAAATCAGAAGTAAAAGAAGGTAGTAATAATACCTTAGAAAAAAACAAAAAACAATTTATTAAAGCTAATTCATCAAATATAAAACCATTTGAAAAAAAATCAGCACCAGGTAACAAAAAATCTTTTTCAAAAGATGGTGCAAGTTCAGGCGGTGGAAACAGACCAGCAAAAATTTCTAAACAATCAGTTACAGGTTATGAAGAAAAAATTGTAGGGGTTAAAAAGATTTCTAAAACTACAAAAGGTGGTAGAAATATGAGATTTTCTGCCTTAGCAGTTATTGGTGATAGAAAAGGAAATGTGGGATTTGGATTAGGTAAATCTATTGAAGTTCCAGTTGCAATTCGTAAGGCTTTAAAAAGCGCTAAAAACAACATGTATAAAATAAAAATGAACAAAAATTTCACTTTATACCATGAAGTAATTGGTAAACATGGTGCTGGTAAAGTTTTAATTAAACCAGCTCCAAAAGGTACTGGGGTAATTGCTGGTGGGCCAATTAAGGTTGTTTTAGAGTTATGTGGTTTTAAAGATGTTTATTCAAAAAACTTAGGAAGAAATACTTCTTTAAACATGGTTAGAGCTACTATTAAAGGCTTACAAATGCAAAAATCTCCTAAAGAATATGCTGCTCTTAGAGATAAGCAATTAAAAGAAATATGGGAGTAGAATATGAAATTAGAAAGTTTAAAAAGCAATAAAGGTTCTAGACATAAAACTAAACGTGTTGGTAGAGGTTTTGGTAGTGGAATAGGAAAAACTTCTACACGTGGAAGTAAGGGACAAAAATCTAGAAAATCAGGTCACACAAGACCAGGTTTTGAAGGTGGTCAAACTACTTTATATAGAAGAATTCCTAAGATTGGTTTTAATAATAAAAATTTTGCTAATGAATATAATGTAGTAACTTTATCTAATATTGTTAAATTAGATATTGCTAATGTTGATAAAAAAGTTTTATTAGAAAAAAAATTAATTGATAACAATAAGTTACCAATCAAAGTAATTGGTGTTGCTGAAATCAAAAAACCAATTTCAGTTTCAGCTCATAAATTTTCAAAAGGTTCTTTGCAAACCCTTGAAAAAAGCAAGTCAAAAGCAATCATAATTAAATAATTTTCAATATTAAAACAAGTGTTAATCACTTGTTTTAATAATTTATTTTTTAAAAATAAAAAATTTTGAACGGGTTTTAAAATGAAATTAGTTTTACTGGGTGCGCCAGGATCTGGAAAAGGCACTTTTTCTGAATATATAGTTAAAAATTACAATTTAGTTCATCTATCAACTGGAAATATTTTTAGAAAGACTATGGATGAAAAAAGCTTGTATTGGGAAGAATTAAAAAGTTATATGTCTAAAGGTTTATTAGTTCCAGATGAATTAACAAACAAGATTGTTAAATCAACTTTAGACTCATATGGTAATTCTAAAAGTTTTATTTTAGATGGATACCCAAGAACAATTGCACAAGCAGATTTTTTGTCAGCAATCACTGATATTGATGTTGCAATTTATTTAAATGTTCCTTTAGATGAATTAGAAAAAAGATTAATTGGAAGAAGAATTTGTAATAAATGTAAAAGAATTTATAACATTTACTACAGTAAGCCAAAACAATTTGATATTTGTGATGATGATGGTGAAACTTTAATTCAAAGAAAAGATGACCAAAAAGAAGTTATTGAAGAAAGAATGAGAGTTTATAAAATAAATACAGAACCATTAGTTGACTATTACAAAAAAATCAACAAGTTATTTACAATTTATAACAAAGAATTTGATTCAATAACTAATGATATTGATGATTTATTAATTAATAAATTTAATTTAAGAAAGAATAAAAATTAATATGATTTATATAAAATCAGATTATGAAATTGAACAAATTAAAAAAGCATGTGAAGTTTGAAAAAAAGTAAAACAAGTTTTATTAGAAAACACAAAACCAGGTAAATCATTAATTGAACTGGATGAGTTAGCAAAAAAAGTAACTTTAGAAAATGGGTGTACAACACCTTTTCACAAATATCATGGTTTCCCAGGTTATAATTGTATTTCAGTGAATGATGTAGTAATTCACGGAGTCCCAACCAACTACAAATTAAAAAATCTAGATATTGTTACATATGATGTTGGTGTTGCATATAATGGTTACATATGTGATGCTGCTTTTAGTGTTGTTTTAGGAAACAATAAAGAAGCTGAAAAAATTAATGAAGTTTGTTTTAACTCTTTAATGGAAGGAATTAAACAAATTAAACCTAACAATCATATTGGTGACATATCTAGTGCTATTGAAGACTATGTTAACAAACATGGTTATCATGTAATTCAAGATTTTGGTGGACATGGGTGTGGTAGAAAATTACATGAAGATCCCATTATTTTGAATTACGGAAAAAAAGGATCAGGTCCTTTAATAAAGAAAAACATGGTTTTATGTATTGAACCAATGATTTTCACAAATAATGCAAATTATTATATTGATAAAGACAAGTGATCAGTTATAGCAGAAAACCATTTACTTACATGCCATTGAGAACATATGGTTTTAGTAACAGAAAATGGTTGTGAAATACTAACTGAATAGAGGTTAAATGTCAAAAGAAGGAAAAATAACATTAAAAGGTAAAGTAACTACTGCTTTACAAGGAGGACAATTTAAAGTCCTTTTAGAAAACAATGTTGAAATTACGGCAAACGTATCTGGTAAAATCCGTGTTTATAAAATACAGATTTTAAAAGGTGATACTGTTGAAGTTGAGTTAAGTCCATATGATTTAACACGTGGTCGTATTATTTATAGAATATCTTAATTTAAATAGGGGGAGAGAATAATAATGAAAGTTAGATCTTCAGTTAAACCTATTTGCAAAGATTGCAAAGTTATCAACAGACACAGTCGTGTTATGATTATTTGTAAAACTGCAAAACATAAGCAAAGACAAGGATAATAAAATTTTGGAGGAAAGATGGCTCGTATATTAGGGGTTGATATTCCAAATAATAAAAGAGTGGTAATCTCTTTAACTTATATTTTTGGAATTGGAAAATCAAGAAGTCAAGAAATTTTATCAAAAGCAAAAATCGATGAAAACAAAAAAGTTTCTTCTCTTTCAGAAGAAGAATTAGCTACGATTAGAAAAATAGCAAGTGAATATGTAATTGAAGGTGATTTACGTAGAGAAGTTGCTATGAACATTAAACGTTTAATGGAAATTGGTTCTTATAGAGGAATTCGTCACAGAAGAAATTTACCTGTTAGAGGGCAAAGAACAAAATGTAACGCAAGAACAAGAAAAGGACCAAGAAAAACTGTAGCAAACAAAAAAATTGAAACTAAGTAATAATTAGGAGGATATTTATATATGGCAAAGAAAAGAAAAAAGAAGTTAAGTTCTCCTGAGGGAATTGCTCACATTCATGCATCTGCTAACAATACAATTGTTACATTAACAAATACTGGTGGCGATGCAATTGCTTGATCAAGTTCTGGGTCAATTGGTTATAAGGGTTCAAAAAAATCAACTCCATATGCTGCTGGTGTTGCAGCTGAAACAGCTGCTAAAGTAGCAATGGATTTAGGTTTAAAAAAAGTTATAGTCAAAGTAAATGGAACAGGTAGTGGGAAAGATACTGCAATTAGAAGTTTACATGTAGCAGGATTGGAAATAACTGAAATTCATGATGTTACACCAATTCCACATAATGGTTGTAGACCACCTAAAAAACCAAGATAATCTAAGGAGAATAAATAAATGGAAAAGTTTTTAAGATATAGTATTCAAATTGGGAAAGACCAAAATAAAGATTCAGACTATGGGATTTTTGTTATTAAACCATTAGAAAGAGGTTTTGGAAATACAATTGGTAATAGTTTGAGAAGAGTTTTATTAAGTAACATTGTAGGACACAGTTTATTTGCTGTAAAAATTCCTGGCATTACACATGAATTTCAACCAATTAAAGGTGTTAAAGAAGATTTAACTCAAATCATTTTAAATTTAAAAAAACTAGTTGTAAAAATCGACCAACAAATTTTTGGTGAAGATGAACAAAAAGAAACAAGCTTAGAAAAATGACCAACACTAAAAATTGATTTCTCAAAAGGTGGAGTAGTTAGAGCTTCTGATATTGAAACACCAGTTGGTTTTGAAATTATCAACAAAGATATGTATATTGCTACAGTTGATAGTGGTGCAAAATTAAAAATGGAACTTTTTGTAAAAACTGGAAGAGGTTTTGTTACATTTAGTGAAAACAAAGAATTAATCAATGCAATTAATGTTATTGCAGTTGACTCAAATTTTTCACCAGTTATTAAAGTTGGTTACAAAGTTAGTGATATTAAAACTACAAAAAATGAAATCAATGATGTTTTAGAATTAGAAGTTGCAACAAATGGTTCAATTTCTGCTGCTGAAGCAGTGGCAATGAGTGCAAAGATTTTAGAAGAACATTACAAACCAATTGTTACTGAACTTTTTGAGAACTATAATGACCTTAAAGTTATTAATGAAGAAGCAACAATTCCTACAAGCAAGTCTTCATTAGCAATTTCAATTGATGAATTAGAATTATCAGTTCGTTCTTACAATTGTTTAAAAAGAGCAGGTATTCATACAATTA
The DNA here is from genome assembly GCA_947174035.1 of uncultured Mycoplasma sp. Lineage (GTDB taxonomy): Bacteria > Bacillota_I > Bacilli_A > Mycoplasmatales > Mycoplasmoidaceae > Malacoplasma. The sequence goes on from CAMWHH010000001.1 coordinate 14,405, forward strand.
CTCAGTTAACTGATAAAACAAAAAGTGAAATTGAAAAAATTAGAAATCTTGGTAAGAAATCATTCAAAGAAATTATTAAAAAAATTCAAGACAGAAATTTAAAATTAAAAGAAGAACAATAGGAGTATTTTATGTCTTATATCAACAAAAAAGGTAAAACTACTTCTTGGAGAAAAATGGTAATTCGTCAACAAGTTTCTGAAGTTATTGCTAATAATCAAATTAAAACAACATTAACAAAAGCAAAAGAAACTAGAAAACATGTAGATAAAATTATCACATTAGCTAAAAAAGATACATTAGCTTCTAAAAGAGCAGCAGCAGCAATTCTTTTAGATACATCTATTTCAACAAAATCTCAATTACTGCAAAAATTATTTAATGATTTACAAAAAAAATATAAAAGCAGAAATGGTGGATATACAAGAATTTTAAAACTTGGAAAACGTCAAGGTGATAATGTTGAAGAAGCTATTCTTCAATTAGTTTAATTAAAATCTATGCTTAATGCATAGATTTTTTATTTTATAATTATTTAATGTTTTAAAGAAGGGGAATTTAATTTATGATGGAACAAAAAAAGAAGGTAAACTTACAAGATTTATTAGATTTACAAAATGAATTATTAAAAGACAATTCTTTTCATGTTAGTCAAAATGCTTTAGTAAAAAATAGTTTAGATAGTGTTGCAATTAACTATCAAAATATAACTAAATACAATGAAGAATACAGCAATAACATTAAACAAACATCTGCTAAAATAACAGACCAAAAAAATTCAGGTAGATGTTGAATTTTTGCTGCATTGAACATGATAAGAGATAAATTTATTGTTGATAATAATATTGAAAATTTTGAGTTTTCCCAATCTTATTTACATTTTTATGACAAGTTAGAAAAAGCAAATGTTTTTTTAAACCAAATGATTGATATGGTTGATGTTGATACAACTGATAGAGTTTTATTTAGTTTGTTAAGTGATCCAGTTTCTGATGGTGGGTTTTTTGAATGGGCACAAAACCTTATTTTAAAGTATGGGGTTGTTCCAAAAAGTGAAATGGAAGATAGCTTTTCAAGTGCAAATACTTATACATTAAATAAATTAATAGACATTAAATTAAAACAGGCTTTAGTGGAAATAAGACTAAACAAAACAAGTAAATCAGCAATGTTTGATATTAAAGAAAAATATTTGTTTGAAATTTACAAAATTTTGTTATCTACATATGGAACTCCACCTAAGAAATTTAATTTGAGTTTAAAAGATAAAAAAACAAGTAAAGTTAAAAAATTTTATAACTTAACTCCACATACTTTTTTGAAAAAAATTAAATTTGATTTTAATGATTATGTTACTGTTGCATACACTCCTTACAAAAAAATAAAACTTTTTCAAAGATATGAATTAGACTATGCAAACGTGATGCAAGAAAAAGGGAATTTAATTTTTTCTACTGTTGATAAACAAACTTTTAAATTATTAGCTTTAGCAATGTTGTATAAAAACAAATCTTTATGATTTGCTTGTGATGTTGATCATTTTTATAATGGTAAAAAAGGTGTTTGAGCAAATGATTTATATGATTATGAAAAGTTTTTTAATATTAAGTTTGATAATAACCTTTCACAACACATTGAATACAGACATGTTGCAACAAATCATGCTATGACTTTGCAAGGGTTTGATTTTGATGAAAAAGAATGAGAAAAAAACCAAAAAGAATATTTTTCAAAAGTAAAAAACAGAAAATTAAGTGTTAATGATTTAAAAGACTTAGTTGATTTATTTCCAATTAAAAAATGAAATGTTGAAAATAGTTGGGGTGAAAAAAGGGGTAATAAAGGTTTTTTTGTAATTTCTCAAGAATGATTTGAAAGTTATGTTTATGAAGTTGTAGTTAGCAAAAAAACAATTGTAGAGTTTTTAAAAAATCCTGATTTTCTATCTAAAAAAGATTATGCAAAATTTAAAAATTTTGCAACTAATCAAAGTAAAGCAGATGCATTTTATAATGAATTACTTGGCAACACTTTTAAAACAAAACCAATTAAACTACCAATTTGAAGTCCATTTAATAAAAAACTGAAAGGATAAGTTATGAAAAGAAACATAGATATCGAATTAATAGAAAAATTCAATAATAATATTTGTCAAAAAAATATTAGTAAAACTAGCAATATTTTATTTAATACATCAATCTATCAAGCAAGTTATAATGCTTTAAAGTTTAATGAACTTAACCATTCAAATTTTGCAATTAATTTAATTGGTTTACCAGTTGAAAATCAAAAGAAAAGTGGAAGATGTTGATTATTTGCTGCAACTAATTTTATGAGAGAACAAATAGCTAAGAAATTAGATTTAGAAGATTTTTCTTTATCAAATGCTTATTTAGCATTTTGGGACAAAATAGAAAGATCCAATTTCTTTTTAGAAGCAATCATTAACAATATAGATTCACCAAGTGATGACAGACTAGTTTCACATTTTTTATCAACAGGTATTGAAGATGGTGGACAATGGGACATGGCTGTGAATTTAATTGAAAAATATGGAATTGTTCCATACGATGTAATGAAAGATACATATCATGCTGGTGATACACAAAAAATTAATTATTTACTAAATTGAAAATTAAGAGATTTTGCTGCTGATTTAAGAAAAGAAAAAGACAAGTCATATGATAATTTATCTAACATCAAGAAAATAATGATGAAAGATATTTTCAAATTATTACAATCTTTTTATGGCAAAATTCCAACAAATTTTGATTTTGAATATAGCGTAGAAATTAAACAAGATTCACAGTATGTAAATAGTTATAAAGATTTAAATAAAAAAATGATTGTTGATAAAAATTTAACTCCACAAACATTTTATGAAAAATATGTGGATTTAAAATTAAATAAATTTATCAGTATTATTCATGCTCCACAAAAATCAAAAGATTTTTACAAACTTTATTCTTTCCAATATTTAAATAATGTGATTGAAGGAAAACCAATCATGCACTGTAATGTGGAAATAGAAGTATTTAAATATTTAATTGTTAATCAATTAAAAAATGGACTACCTGTTTGATTTGGTTCTGATGTTGGTTGATTCAGAGATTGAATTTCTGGTAATTGAGATGATCAATTATTTGATATTACTAATTTGTTTAACACTTCTTTTGAGTTGAACAAAGGAGATCAATTATCTTATCGAACAAGTTTTATGACACATGCAATGCTAATTGTGGGTGTTAATTTAGATTTAGATAAATTAAAAGAATTTGATGATAAACAAATTACAAATTACACTACTTTAGCAAGTGCAATGAAAAATTTAAATATTAACCGTTGAAGAATTCAAAACAGCTGAGGTGATGATTTAGGTGATTATGGATATTGAACAATCAGTGATTCATGATTTGATAAATATACTTATCAAGCAGTTGTTTTGAAAAGTGATTTGGAAAACATTTTAAAAAAATTAGACTTACCAAGTTTGAGTGAACAAGAAGTTATAAATTTAGATCCTTGAGATCCTATAGGAACATTAGCATAATGAATTTATTTTTAAATTTAAATGAAAATGATAAATGATTAGAAAAAAACTTTCCAATTCACTTAAATAAAACAAATGTTTTTATTGATAAAAAAGAAATTGAATCAATTGATGATTCTTTTTGAAATTGACTAGATACCCAAAAAGAAAAGAAAAATAACATTACATCAATTAATTTGCTTTTTCGTTTGAAAAACTACAAAGAATATGAAT
>CAMWHH010000002.1 GCA_947174035.1 uncultured Mycoplasma sp.
TTTAATCAAGTTATATATTCTTAGATTTACTCATTATAGATAGGTAAAAAAATATCAGTTTTATTAAAAAAAATTTCATTTATTTTTTTGTATTTTAAAAAATTTGAAAACTTATGAATTTTTGCACCATTTATTGTTTATTTTTTTGTATTAATTCAAAATCATTGACAAATAAATTTAAAAAATAAGTCTATTATTATTTAAAACTGTATATCTATATCATTAAATTAAATTTTTAACATTTATAAAGATGATTAAAATTTTTATTATGAATTTTTTAATTTAACGGAAAATTTAAATCACCTTTTTGAATTTTTACTTTTTAGTAAATTTTGTATTTAACTCATAAATATTTTTAAAAAATATCAATAAATATTAGTTAAATAAAAAAATCAGGCTTCACTGCCTAATTTTTTATTTAAAATTTTTTAAATATAAAGTCTGCAACACCTTCATCTTCACATGTAAATTCAGTTACATATTTTGCTTCTTTTCTCACAGAATAGTCAGCATTTTTTAGTGCAACAGAAAGAGTTGGAAACATTTTAAACATATTTACATCATTTTCGTTATCACCAAAAACCATCACTTCTCTTTTGTTAATTTTAAAATTATTAATAGCTGATTCTATTCCAAACGATTTATCTGCTTCACTATTAAAAATATCTATTATTCCAGATTGTGAACTTGCAAAACTAATACTTGGAAAAGATTTTAATAGATTTTCAATTTTTACTTTTTCTGTAACATTATCTACACAGATTAATATTTTTAGCAAATCTTGTTTTAAATAGAATACTTTTTCTTTAACAACTTTCATTTCAAATTTTAAATTTGATTTAATTTTTCTTTCAGCAATTTGGTCTTGCATTTTTATTAATTTTTTTCAAAAAGGAAGATTTTCACTACTAGTATATGCACCAGAAGTTGTATATACTAAAAAATCTTTATTTTCTCTTTTTAATAATTCAAGCAATTCAAATTTAGTTTTTTGATCTATAAATTTAGTACTAATTGTAGAAAAAGTTTTTGGTTCTACAATTCATGCTCCATTTACACAAACTAAAGGTAAATCTACATTTAATACTTTTGCAAAATAATCTGTAAAAAATAAACTTCTACCAGTAGCAATTCCAATTTTAGCACCTTTACTTTTTAAATATTGAATTGCCATTAAAGTTCTATTTGTTAAAGTTATTCCATCATGTAACAAAGTTCCATCAAGATCAAAGTATGCACATTTTATAAACATAATTATTATTTCCTTAATATTCACTTATTTAAAAATATCATAGACACAACAAATAAATTAAAGTTTTAATTATTATTTAAAAGATATATTCTTTTAAACCCAATTAAAATAGCTTCATAATTAATTTCATAATCAAATATTTTATCCTCTCCTAATTTAAAAGCTTCACCACCTGTTATTAGTGAAAATATTTTTTTATTAGGATTTTCTTTTTTAATTTGGTTATATAAACTTAAAGCAAATCCTTTTCTTAAATTATTGATTCCTGATTCTAAAGAAGAAATTGTATTATTTCCATAACTTATTAATTGAAACTTATCAATTTTACTTTTAACTAATAGTGATGCTTTTTCAACTAATTTATCTAAACCAAATCCTAATCCAGCTGCAATACTAACGCCCTTTAATTTTTTATTTTGTAAATAAATTGCAGCTGTTGCAGTCCCAAATGAAATGCCCATAGCAGTTTCATTGTATCTGACACAATATTCTGATAAAGCAAGCAAATCATCTCCAATTTCTTTTTTAGAATTCTCTTCAATAAAAAAACTAAATTTTGTTTCTTCATTGATAAAATATGGATCTAACTTAAAAATATTAAAAATTAAAGTTTTAAAAAAATATCTAACTTCTGGAACAACAGATCCAATAATTGCATCAGTAATATTAAAATTTATAATTTCTTTAATTTTAGAATTTAATAATTTTTTATTTATTTTTTTTTCTGTAGGAATTAAAATAATTTTTGAACTTTTTTCACTATTTTTTTCAAAAACCCCTATTTTAATGAAAGTGTTACCAACATCTATAACTAGAATATATTTTTCGTTTTTATTCATAAATATCAGTTAATATTTTAATCTTTTTTAAAAAATAAGTTTAACAGGTTTAAAAAATATTTTTAAATGCTGAGAGTTCAAAAAAAAAAAAAAAAAGGAAAAATTATTAAAATTAAATTACCTTAGTTAAAAGGGAGAAATATTTGTATGAAAATAAAAAAATTATTACCTTTATTTTTAGTTGGTTCATTTGCTTTAGCAATGCCTATTGCACTAGTTTCTTGTGGAACAAACACAAGTGAAAACAGTAATCAAGACACTCAATACCAAGAAGAAATAAAAACTACAAATGATATTATTTCAAGAGTTAATGAAAAATATGTAGTTGATTTTTTTCTTTCTGCAGATGGTGAGTTTAATTCATTGAATGTAGTATCTGATTTAAATCAAATAACTAAATCTATTGAAGAATTTCAAAAAGAAATTTTCCCAGAAGGAAAATGATATAAACACAAACAAGATAGTACTTATGGTGTTTACTATGAAGCACAAAATTTTAAAAATATAGAAGGTTTTAAAACTTTTATAAATTATTCTGATGATTGATCAACTTATGTTTATGATGATAGTAAAGAAAATGGTATTAATTTAAATGGTCAACTAGATTTAAAAGATTTGATGTTTGAAAATATTAATAGTGATTTACTTGATGGAAAAGTTAAAATTTTTGATCGTGATAAAGTAACTGTTGAAGTTTCTTTCATACCAAAAGAAAATGTTGTTTGAAAAAGTAATAATGAAAATTATCATGTTTGATTTTGTTTATACTTTCAAAAACCAGAAAATCAACAAAGCACCCCTATAGAAAACTATTCTACTCAAGATCAAAAAGTAAATGATGTTGTGAATAACACTAATTGAAAATATGATTTATATGATAAATATGGTGAAGATGAACTTTTATTTGGTAATCTAGTAGATAAAAATAAAATGAATTTTTATAACATGACTATTGATGAAATAAAAAAATTATTTTCACCAAATCAAAATAATTGAACAGAATCAAAAAATAAGTTTGGATTTACTTTATATACATTAAAAAATTATAAAAATATAGATGGATTAAAACAATTTTTCTCATTAACAGAATTTTTATCTGGTTTTTGAGCATCTAGTAGACTAACACCATTAGACACTCAAGATTTAAATTACGACAGTATTTTAAGTAATAATGTTAGTTCTGAACTTACAATTTCAAAATTTGAAAAAGATGAAAATACAGCTGATAGCAATGTAACTGAGAGTATAAATATATATTTAAAAATCAAATTAAAAGATGGTTATGTTTGAGAAAGCACTGATTATAAATATTTAGTTAGTTTTTTTGCAATACAAACAAAAAATGACGTTAACACAATTTAGTTTTAAATTTTAGAACTCATCAATTTCATAGGTTTGTAAGAAAACCTATGAATTTTTTTTATTGGTCCATATTTGTTTAATAATTCTATGTGTTTTTTTGTTAAATAACCTTGGTTTTTATTAAATTCAAAATGAGGATATAAATTATGAAGTTGTTCCATTAAATCATCCCTAACAGATTTTGCAACAATTGAAGCACAAGCAATTGAAAAAGAAGTATTGTCACCTTTAGTTAAATTCATTTGTGGTTTTAATAAATTAGGTATTTTTTCATAATCTGTTAAACACAAATCATAATTATTGATTAATTGTTTAGCAATTTTTTCCATTCCAAAAACACTTGCTTTTTTGGGACCAATAATATCAATCATTTCTGGTTCTACTATTTCATACTCACAAAATAAACTATTTTTAATAATTAAATTTTTTAGATTTTTTCTTTGTTCAATTGATTTAATTTTTTTACTGTCTTTAATGTTTTTGTCAAAAAAATCATCATTTAAAATTACACCACAAACTACTAAAGGACCAGCTATACATCCTCTTCCTACTTCATCAATTCCCAATATTTTAAAATATTGTTTTTTTAAATTTAAATCAAAATTGTATAAATTATTTTTACTCATATGTTGACGGAAAACAAAAAAGTAGTTTTTACAACTACTTTTCGTATTTTATCATTGAAAAAAATTTCCCTTCAAGTTTTTCATAATCACATAACTGAATCAATTCAATTAAATATGCTTGACCAACTACTGTGCAATTTAATTTTTTGATTAGTTTTTGGATTGCAATTGATGTTCCACCAGTTGCAATTAAATCATCAACAATTAAAACTTTTGAATTAGCAGGAATATCATTTTCTGATATTTCAATTATAGCTTTCCCATATTCTAGTTCATATTCTTCAGAAACAACTTTTCTAGGTAATTTACCTTTTTTTCTAATTGGAACAAAAGGTTTTTTTAATTTTAATGCAAGTGGTAATCCAAATAAGAAACCCCTAGATTCTGGAGCTACAATAACATCAAAATCAATTGTTTTAGCAAAAGCAGCCATTTCATCAATAATAAAATCTATTTTTTTATGATCTAAAAATAAAGGTGTAACATCTTTAAAACTAATTCCTTTTTTAGGAAAGTCTTCAACAATTGCAATGCTATTTTTTATAATTTCATAATCCATAAATAATCTCCTAGTGGAATTTATTAATTCCTAAAATTAGTTGTTCATCAACTTCTTTATATTCTTTACTAAGTCTAGTATCTAAGTTACTAATAATTCTTTGGACATATTTTTGTCTAATTAAAATTACATAATAATATAAATGAGCAATTAAAAAGTAACCAATCGGAATAGCAATGATATTAGCAATCATTGTATTTATAAAAAATAAAGTAGTAGATGGAGAAACCAATCCAGCTAATAAAGCAAAAATAATAATGTTAGAAACAATAGTTACATGAATTACATTTAATAAACTTTTAATGTTGTTTAAAATAAATGCATTAATTTTTTCTTGTTCAAATATTCTATCTTTAACAAATCTTGTTTTAGTAACAGAAACATATAAACAACTAAATAGTGTTGAAAGAATTGCAGATGTTGCTAATACATAAACAAATAGTAAATCAATTTCAAACTGGAATAAATAACTTAATGAAACTGCTACCATTGAACTCATAACTCCAGCCAAAAAGACAGGAATAATTGATAAAACATTCAATCTAATTGAATAATATATACATAAAAATCCTCAACCAGCTAATAAAGAATAAATGCCACTAAGGAAAATTTCTGTAATTAAAGATTTTGATACTTCAAAAACTGAAATGTTATTTAAAATAGCATCACTTAAACCTAAACTAGAATAATTAGTTTCAATAATACTTCTTAACTGATTTTGAATTGCACTTAAAGAAATAGCACTCTTACTATAACCTTGAATCATTAAGTAATAATAACCATAAGGTTCTAAGTTTGCACTAGTATCAGCAGATTGATATTCAGAAATATTTTTAAATGTTAATGATCAATTATTCCCTAAAGTATTTTGAATTGAATCAATAACTTTTTGAGAATTGACAATGTTAGTATCAGTGTTTCCAAGAATTGTTATTGTTGCAAATGTACCCTCTTTATAAATAGAATTTGTTAAACCTGCTGTTCCAAAAACTATTCCAGCAATTAAAATAATTCCTAATAAAACTCCCCAAATAATTCATCATTTTCTTGAACTAAATGACATCTTATTTCTCAATTTACTTAAATGCAATAAATTAATTCTTGCATTTCAACTAAATTTAAAAGTACTATACGAATATAAAGGGAAAATGAAAAATACAAATGTTGAAGCAAGTGATAATAAACCACTCAACAATAAAGTTATTCCCATGTTGGTTAATTCACCTTTAGCAAAGAAAAACATTGTTAATCCAATTGCCATAATAGTTACATTTAAATCAACTGTGGATAACATTGATTTTTTAATTGCTGTTTGAATAGAGTCAAAAACAGAATTTTTTTGTAACAACAATCTTCTAATCCGTTCCATCACCATTGAAATAGACATCACTGAAACAATTGTTCCAACAAATAAACCTAATAAAGAAGGAATAGAAATATCAATTTTTAAAATAATTAATAAAGAAAGTGAAAACCCAAAAGCAGCTACAATTGAAAAAGCTGATAATAATCCAGGAATTCTATATAAAACAGAAACTACTACTGCAATTAATAAAATAATAACCCCAGAAGCTAAAAACACTGAATTATAAGTAGATAAAGTAGAAACAACACTTGTTTCTATAAATGGGTTAGAAATTCACCCATTTGTTCCAAAGTAATTAGTTGTTGATCTTGATTCACTTTGTAAATAATTATTACCTTCACTACCAATTGCGTTGTTGTCATTTGGATTGTTTGCAGTAGGTTCTTCATAATTTAAATAGATTTGTTGCAAATCACCAATGTTGTAATTTAAATTATTATAATTTGTTGAACTATACTGTGAAGGAATAAAATATGGAATTGAATAAAATTGAATTGGTAAAGAAGAATTTTGAAATAATTTTAAATTAGCATCTCTTCTTAATTCTTTTTCAGTATCAGATGTTGTTGTAGTTTCTTCACCAGCACCTGTTGTATATTTTGCTGATTCATAAGCTCATGGTTGAATAGCAAAAGAATTTACAGAAGTTCCACTAATATTTGAATTTCATGAAGTAACATTTGGAAATCATTGTTTATAGTTTAGTTTTGATACTACACCAACAACATAATCTTTCATAATAGTTAACAAGTTACTATTACCATCACTCTCAATTGTTGGAATTGTATTTTTAGTTACATTATCATGTCCTAAAGCATATTCATAACATTGAATCAAGTATTCAGAAGTAATTGAATTTATTCCAATTCTTACTTGTGATTCATTGTAATTAATTGCACTTCTAGCTCAACTAACTAAAGTTGAATTTACTGAATTTAAGTTGTCATAATAAATTTTTCACTTAGTTTGTGTACTTCCTGAAAAACTATCAGCTTTACTATTCGAATAATATTCGTAGTTAAAAACAACATACTTAGCATAATTTAGTAAGTTAACTAAATGATCAATGTTTTTAAAAACAATTCATTGTAAATCAGAATCAGCAATTGCATTAGTTCCAGCATCGTATTGTGATTTAAATGAATTTGGATCAGACGGATCTAATCCAGCATCATTTAAATATTCATAAGAAGAATTTTTTAAATCAAAAGTTGTTCCATAATTATTTAAATCTTCTGGTCCTTCACCAATTTTTCTATCATCTGCTCTAGCTGATGCATAGTTAAAATCATTACTTTTAAAAATTTGTGCACCAGATTTTAATTTATTATATGAATATTTTTCTTCAATTAAATTTGCTGAAGGATTAAAATATCAAGCAGTTATTGTATTACTGCTTTGATTATCTAATGCATATTTGTTGGGATCAACATCAAAGTTACCTTCTGTTTCAGTATTTTTAAATTCATCATCATAATAAATTGGAACATTTGTATATGAAACATAAATATAAGCATCATAGTATTTATTATTTTCATTTGAATTTTTTGATTCTTCTAAACTATATGTAATATTGTTAGTAATAATGTTTCTATACAATAAATAATTTGTAAATCTTTCAACAGCACTTTCTGTTAATTCTTTTGCTTCTGATTTAGTAACATTTAACGGTATATCTAGTTTATAAGTTGCATTATATGTTTTTCCAAATAAACCTTGATTAGTATTATTTTCACCAACATTCACAAGACCAAAAATTATTCCTATAGTTGCAACTGCATATAGAAAAAAGAAAAAAATAGATTTAAAAATTCTTCCACCTCTAGTTCTAGAGTCAAAATGAAGATTTCTTAAAAATTTGTAAAAATTCACTTTTAATGAAGAAAAAAATCTATTAAAAAAATTTTTTATTTTTGATTTCATGGTTAATTTTACAATGATTAAATACAAATAGTATTATATAGCAAATATAACAAATTAAAATATAAAAAGTTACCTGGTAAATATCTAAAATAAATAACTACTTGACCCAAATTAGAGCATTAAATTTTAATTTTTTTGGTTTTCAGAACCATCAGTTTTTTCTTTACTATTTTCTTCTTTACTCTTTTCAGCTTTAGCTTTTTTTATCATTTCTTCAGCTTTCTTTTTTTCTTCTAATTCTTTTTTCTTTTCTAAAGCTTCAACAGGAAGTTTTTTGTGTTTATGAATGTAATCAATTTGAGGTTTAATAATTGTTTCTAATAATAAAAGTGATTCAACTATTAATTCAACTTCACGATTATTTTGCTTAATAATTTTGTAAGCATATTCATATCTTTCTTTGAATATTTTTTCAATTTCTTTATCAATTAATTGTGAAGTGTTTTCAGAGAAATTCTTAACTTGATAAGGGTTAACAGTTCCTTCTGATGGATAATATTGCGCCATCCCAACAGAAGACATTCCAAGTTGAGTTACCATCGATCTTACAATGTTTGTAGCTTTATATAAATCGTTTGCTGCACCAGTTGAAATAAATTCTTTACCAAAATTAATTTCTTCAGATGCTCTACCACCAAGTAATCCAGCAACCATTCCTAAAAGATCTGATTTTTTACGAATTGATAATTCTTGAATTTCTGGAACTGATAGTGTGTATCCAGCAGCTTGACCTCTTGGAATAATTGTAATTTTTTCAACAACTTCAGATCCTTTTGTATATAAACCAACAATTGCATGACCAGCTTCATGGTAAGCAATTTGTCTTTTTTCTTCTAATGAAATAACTCTTGTTTTCTTTGCAGGTCCAGCAATTACTCTATCAATTGCTTCATCTAAATCATCAGTAGTAATAGCTTTTCTATTTTTTCTAACTGCTAATAATGTAGCTTCGTTCAAAACATTTTCTAATTGAGCACCAGAAAAACCAGGAGTTCTTCTAGCTATATCTTCTAAATCAACGCTTCCAGAAAGATTTTTGTTTCTTGAATGAATTTTTAAAATAGCAACTCTTTCTTTAATATCTGGTAAGTTAACTGGAATATGTCTATCAAAACGACCAGGACGTAATAAAGCATCATCTAAAACATCAAGTCTATTAGTTGCTGCCATAACAATAACTCCAGTTTTAGTACTAAAACCATCCATTTCAGCTAATAATTGATTTAATGTTTGGTCTGCTAAAGAACCAGCAGTTGTTTCAAATTTTCCTCTTTTTGAACCAACTGAATCAATTTCATCAATAAAAATAATAGCTGGTGCTGCTTTTACTGCTTTTGCAAATAAATCTCTTACTCTTTTTGCACCAACACCTACTAACATATCTTCAAAAGCTGATCCTGAAACTTGAAAGAAAGGAACCTTTGCTTCACCAGCAACAGCTTTAGCTAATAAAGTTTTACCAGTACCAGGTGGTCCATATAAAATAACACCTTTAGGTATTCTTGCACCCATTGCTGCATATTTGTCTGGTCTTTTTAAGAAATCTACAATTTCAATAAGTTCTTCTTTTTCTTCTTCAATTCCAGCTACATCTGAAAATAAAACATTAGATTGAGCAAGTTTAGCTTGTGATTTTCCAATAGAAAATACATTGTCTTGACCACCACCAACTTGACCCATTTTTCTCATTGAGTAATAAATAATTGCTAGTAATAACACAAAAGGTAATACAGACATTATTATTGATGTTACTGTATAAAAACTGTAAAGTTGAGGAATAGAAGGGGAAAGATTTGAACTTCATCCTTGTAATTTCATAGTATTTGTTAGGTTCTCATCATATAAAAAATTACTTTCTTTACCTGATTTTAAATATACATTACCAGTAGAATCAACAAGTATATTACTAGATTGTAATCCTTTTTCACCATTATCACTAACAGTTGCAGTAGAAGTAGTTACATTATCAATTGTATTGCTTGTCACAGTTATATTAGTTCTGATTAAAGAATAGTATCAACCTGTAAATGAATTTTCAATATAAAAAACATATATTGTGTTACTGCTATGTTCATAAAAAAGAGAAGGTGATTCATATATCTCTTTACCATTACCATACATATCTTCTTCTTTAGTTGCATTGGGATTATATGATTGGTAAATAAGATAAGAAGAAGATGTAGGGTCTTTATCATTTACACCAAATCCAACAGCATTATAACTTTTAGGGCTAAAAGTAAAACCACTTAAAACAATTAAAGCTATTAAGCCTAAAACTAAAATAAGAATAATTACTGTTCAAATAATTTTTCTTGCTTTTTTTGGTTCTCTTTCGCCAGTAACAGTAGGTTGGTTTAAATCTTTTTTATTGTTATTGTTACTTGGTTGGTTTAAATCTGAATTAGTTTTTTGAATGTTTAAAATCTTATTTTTAAAGTTAATAAATTTTTTAAAAAATCCTGAATGTTTTTTATCATCTGAAGTTAATTTTAAAGTCTTTATAATAAAAAGTTCTAGTTTATTGAATGACATTTTTTTTCCTTATTTTCTTATTTGCTATTTTGCTTATAAATACCAACATATGGTAAATTTCTTAATTTTCCATCAATATCGCATCCATAACCAACTAAGAATTTATTTTCAACAGAAAAACATGAGTATGTTGGATCAAAATCTATTTGTCTACCTTCTGGTTTATCTAAAAGTGTAATAGTTTCTACAGATGCAGGTTTATATTTACTAATTAAATAATCTTTAACATGTTTTAAAGTTAATGCACTATCTACAATTTCATCAACTATTAAAACATGTTTACCAGTAATATTTTCAGTTATATCTAATTTAATTTTAGGTTGAATATGTGTTCTAGTGTCACCTTTTCAACTTGAAGTTACAAGCATAGTGTCAAAAATACAGTCAACTGTAATATAACTTGCTAATTGTCCATAAAATGGTAAACATCCTTTTAGTAAACCAACTAAAACTAATTCTTTGTCTTTATATTGGTTGCTAATTCATTCACCAGCTTTAATGATTTCTCTTTGAATTTCTTCTCTTGTAATTAATATTTTTTCAACTCTTCTATCCATAGCAAGTTACACCATTCTTTAATTCCCTTGTAAATAAATTTTATTGTAACTTAAAAAAATATTTATTCTTTAAGATATTTATTAAACTCATTTATTTATATAGACTTAAAAACAAACATTTAAAAAATAAAGATTTAACTGTTTATTTTTTAGACAAAAGTAAAACTGTGTTAACTTGGACTTTTTCAACATTTTCTTCAAATCTTGTTCCTTTTAAACTAATTTTAGTTTTTAAAAGTTTTTCTAGGTTTTTTTTGATTTCATTTTTAATTTCTTTTAAAAAAATAAAATCACTAATTAAGGTAATATCAACATTAACTATTTGAAAACCAAATTCATTAAGCGATTGCATAGCTTTTTCTAAAATTACAAGTGAATTAAGATTTTTGTTTTTTAAATCTGTATCTGGGAAATAGGTTCCCAAATCATCTAAAGACAAAGCACCTAAAATAGCTGAACTTAAAGAATGAAAAATAATATCCCCATCAGAATGAGCAATTATTTCATATCCCAAATTAAAACTTAACCCTCCCAATTTTTGGGGTTTATTACTTTTAACAATTTTGTGAATATCTATTCCATTTCCTATTAAAAAATTAGACATTTATAAACTCCTAATCAAAAATATAAAATAAATAAACCAAATTAAATAAAAAAAGTAAAAAAGGTTTTTCTTTTTTACTTTTAAACTACTTCTAATGGATTTTTATTTTCATACATTTGTTTAATTAATCCATTTTCAATTATTATTACTTGTTCAGCAATCTTTGCAATTTCTTTATCGTGGGTAATTAAAACAATTGTTGTGTTGTACTTTTTGTTTACATCTTTTAAGATTTTTAGAATTTTTTTGCTCATTGATGAATCAACAGCACCAGTTGGTTCATCACCAAAAATAATTAAAGGACGTTTAGCAACTGCTCTAGCTATTGAAACTCTTTGTTGTTGACCGCCAGATAATTCTGAAGGATATTTCTTTTTATGTTCTTCTAAACCAACTAAACTAATAATTTCATCAATTTCTTTTTTATCTCTACCAGTTTTGTTTAAATTAAACCCTGTTAAGATGTTGTCATATACATTTAAAGTTGCAAGTAGACCATATTCTTGAAATATATAACCAACATATTTTCTTCTAAAATCTGTTAATTGGTTATTTGTCATGTTAATCAGTTGATGGTTATTTACAATAACAGATCCAGTTGATGCTCTAGAAAGAGCAGATAAAATATTCATTAGTGTTGTTTTTCCACTACCAGATTTACCAAGAATTACTACAAATTTACCTTTTTTAATTTTTAAATCAATTCCTTTTAAAACATCATTAACTAAAAAACCATTACAAAACTTTTTTGTTACATTTGTTAATTCAAAAATATAACCATCTGAATTTTTTTGTTCAATTGGTCCCTTATGAGGTTTATTTAATTTTTGAAAAGTTTTTATTAATGATTTGTTTATTTGTGATTCTTTTGATTGCATTTGTAACTCCAACTTTATTTTATACTCATTGCTAAATTCATTTTTCCAATTTTGTTCCATGTTGTTCAATAAGATAAAAAGAAAATAAAAATAATTCCAATTGATGAAACAACAAAGTGTCATCATGAGTAATCAATGATAATTAAAATTCCTGCAAACCCAAAAACAAAGTTAGTATAAATAAATCCTAATAGGAAAGTTAAAGGAATAGATAGCAATAAACCAAGTAAGAAAACTGGTACATAAACTGATAAAAATGAACCTGCGTTCTTTTTATCATCTAAACCTAAACATTTTAAAATTGCTGCCAATTTTAATGAATCATTGATAATCAATGATGAAACAATAACTATTATTAAAATAGTTATTAAAATAACTATTGTCATAATTGCATCTTGAATTTTTGATAGTGTAGAACTAGTTGAATTCAAAATATCTATGGTTGAACTATTTGAAGATGCATTTGAAACTATAAACAAAGAAGAACTTGATCCAAAAATATCAGCTATTGTTTGAATAAAAGCAGATGCATCTACTGTTGGGTTTCCATTAGCATCTAACAAGTCATTAAACCCTAATAGTTTAATTGCTTTAATTAAATTATCTTTATTAGCAAATAAAGCACTAATTGTAGAGTCAGTTGTAGAAATTAAATCAGTACCAGGATATAATCCACTAACTGAATATAAAGAAACACCATTTGTTACTTCTACTAAACTATTACTTTCAACTGAAAAGATTCCATTAAAACCACTTTTTGAATTATCAAATTGGTTCTTATTTTCTATTTCAGATGGTTCATTTTGTTTTGTTTGAACCTCATAAGCATTACCATAATCTCATTCTAGTTGACTTCAACTAACAACACTTGTAATTTGACTAGCATCAGTTGGTACTTTTGGTTTAACATTATTAATTGTTAAACCTAAGATTTTGTTAGCGTCATATTGATTAATGTAAAAATCAGCACCTTGATATGTTGTTATAATATCCATCACTTTAAAATATGCTATAGGATTTTCGATATTAAAATATTTTCTAGAATATCTATCAGCAGAATTAGTGATTTCAGCTTTAATAACATCGTTTCTGTTAATTCCATATTTTTTACTTGCATATTCATTAATAACAATTGGATAAACATCAATTTCTTCATTGTTGTTTTTAATGGTTTGTAATGGATAATTTCACAATTCATTATTTAATAATTTGTTGTTGCTATTATATAAATCTACAGTTGCATTTTGATCTTTAGATAGTCCTGTAACTACTAAACTATCACTGCTGCTCCTTATTGTTGATCCATTAATATCGTTAATTAAAAAATCAATGTAAGTGTAAGGTTTATCACTTTGATTAGCAACTAATTTATTGTAATTAATACTATATGTGTAATTGCTAAGTTGTTGTTGTGAATACAAATAATAAAGTAGGTTTAAAAAATTTATATTTACATCAGTAACAATTGGTGAATCAAAATTTCCTCCAATTTTAGAAATATCAAATTCTAAATAATAGTCAAAATTGGGATCTTCTAATGAATCAAGTGTGTCATAAAATACTGAATTGCTATTTTTAATTTCATCAAGTGTTGTTTGATATATTCCAGCTCCAAAGTAATTTTGATCATTAAATTTAGGAGTGGGATTAGTAGACGTTTCTGTTTCATTTTTTAAAACAACATATGCTTTTGAAAAACTTCTAATTACTTCAAAAATAGATAAATTTTGATTATTAATTGTTAAAGTATTTGTAGTGTCTTTAGCAGCATTTTCAAACATGTTAACAAATGCTTGATTAGCATATGCACTATTATTTGAAGGCATTAATTGTGATGCTAAAGTTCAAGGGTTTGAAGTAATACTACCAAGACCCAAATTAATATCAGTAAAGGGTTTAGTTGTAGTTTTATTTTTAAGATAAAAAATATCAGATTTTTGATTTGTTAAATCATCTTGAGAAACAAGTTGATAGTTCCCAAATATTTTCAAATTTGTTTGAAAATCAGAATTGGTTGAAACATATTTTGAATAATCACCTTCTTCTCAATATTTTTGATCAATAAAATCATCATTAGATATTCCTTCAATGTCTTGATATGAATAAGCTAAAGATGTGTCAAAATAGCTTAGTTTATTTAGTGTTTTACCTTGTTGTTGGTAAGGGACAGTGTAATATTGACCTGATTGTAATGTAGGTGTTACTAAATTCAAAGCATAAGTATATTTTCTAGTACTATATGTTTTTTCTGCTGCTGAACTAAATGAATTTAAAGTATTAATTGAAAATGTTAAAGATGTCATTAATAGTGCTGACATTAAAGATAATAAAATTAATCTTCATAAAGAAGAAAAAGCAATTGCTGCTCTTAATCTAGTAATAATAGAAAATTTGGTAAAAGGTTTTTTAAGAAGAGATGCAATCTTAGTCATTTTGTATTTAGATTCATCTTTCATGAATTCTGAAGTTTCTCCTCTCAAACAGAATCAAGAAAAAATAATTGTTAAAGCTAAAAAAATTGCTGAAACTATTAAAACTATCCCAATAATTAATCCAATTGAAAAGCCTTCAATTGAAGTTGGCAGAGTTCAAAAACTTCCCAATAAATTAATAACTAATGTTTGTAAACTTAAACCTAAAATATAACCAAAAAATGTTGAAGCAAAAACAGGAATTCATATTAATAAACAAATCCCTAAAATTATTTCCCATTTTTTATAACCATTCGCTTGCATAATTCCTAAACTATTTCTATTAGATTCAATACATCTTTTAATAATGACTATAGAAATAAAAATAGATAGCAATAATATGAATGCTGTTAAAAAACCAGAAACTGTCCCAATTGTTTTTACTATTTGTGGAATAAAAACAACTCTTAGCGCTGATGGACTTAAAGTATTAGATGTGTCATCATACATATATGCAGCATTCACATTAGATGGTCATGCCATGTAGTTTCTTGAAATAGAATTTATTTCATCTAAAATTTCTTGATTGTAACTACTTGGTGTTTCAAATTTCCCTACTAAAAAATTTTCTTGCTCATTTCCTCTAAAAGAATTTTCCATTTTTACAAAACCAGCAGAATTTGTATAAACAATTTGCTCAGTTTCATTATTTGGAACAACATTTGAAAACGAAACAACAGGATACATAAAATCTGGTGAAACTCCTGTTCCTAAAATAACAAAAGTTTGGTTATCGATTTGAAAGGTATTGTCAAACAATGTACTAATTCATTGTTCAAACCTTTCTTGTTTATCATCTAAATGATTAGTTCATTCATCAAAATTTATTGGAGATTTATGTAATTTATCTAAATATTGTGGAGAAATAATAGCACCATAACTTGTAAAATCTTCAATTTTTCCACTTACTGGTGCAATTCCAGAAATTGAATAAGAAAATCTAATTTGGAATCCATCATTAATAATTCCTTTTGTATCAATAATGTATTTTAAAATATTGCTTTCTTTAATTATTTCATCCCTTGCTTCATCAGAAACTTCAGGTGAGTTAGAATATGGATTATAGTCTGGATTGTTATATACATAGTTATATAACGCATCAAAAGAAAAACTTTGATTAGATCAACTAGCTTTATATAAATACTTAACTAAACTTCTAGATAGTTCTGGATTGTTTGATAATTCTTGTTGAGTTGCTGACAATATTTTGTTTACATCATCAAAATTAGCTGGTAATTCTAAATTGCTACCACTGTACAAAACTATTTTATCAATAGTGTATTCTGGTGATGATTCAATTAATTTAAAGAAAATATTTTGTTGGGTATTGTTAATGTTTATAGAATTAAAACTTCTGATTTCAGTATTTGTTTTGCTACTAATTTCATCAATAAATTCTTGTTGATAAAAAGTTTCTACATAATTTACTAAATCAGAATTATTTTGGCTAATAACTGAAGTAACAGTGGTTACAAAATTATTTTTTGTAGTTCAATTATCTAATGTCACATCATCTTGAGAGGTAACAATTTTTTGGAAAAATAAAAAATTTTTGTAAAAATAACTATTTTTGTCATCCTTAAATTTATTGAAAACATCAATATAACTATATGACCATTCAAAATCTTGACCACTTTGAATTAAAGATGTGTTGATTTCAAAATCAATTGAATAAGTGAAATTATTTTCTGAATTTCCTAATTTAGTAATGTTTGTAACATTAACATCACCATTAATGCTATCTTTTGATGTATTTAAAATATAAGGTCCTTGACCATATCTATAATTTTCATTAATAACAAAATTATGCAGATTACCTTGAGTGGCAACAGTGTTGTATGAAGAAGTTAAGTTTGCATTAGTACTGTTTAAAACTGTAAAAATAGACATTGAAAAAAAAATTAAAATAAATAAACCTATAAAAGATAATTTACTTAATTTAAAAAATTTTAAAATGGCTTTAATCAGTGTTTTCATTTAAATATATTATAC
>CAMWHH010000003.1 GCA_947174035.1 uncultured Mycoplasma sp.
ACCAAGACCTGGTGTAACTCCTATGGCTTCAAGACCAACAGTTGCTCAACCAAGAGTTGTAGTTAATACAACAACTCCAAGACCAGTAGTGACTCAACCAAGACCTGGTGTAACTCCTATGGCTTCAAGACCAACAGTTGCTCAACCAAGACCTGGTGTAACTCCTATGGCTTCAAGACCAATGAGCAACACACCTGGAAGAACTGTTATTAGAACAGCTGATGGAAGATTAATTTCAGTTAACACTAATAGTGGTGTTGCTGCTAGACCTGGAGCTGTTCCTCCAAGACCAGTTGTTAGATAATTTTAATAATTTAAAATATATCCAAATTTTGTTTGGATATATTTTTTTTATTCATTTTGAATATTTAATTAATTTATCATTTTATAAAATAGTAAGTCTAAAAATCTTAGAATTACTTTTTTTATTGTATTTATATATTTTGCTTAATTAGCATTAAAGAAAAAAAGTTACATTAAAAAATAATGATTTATATCAAAACTTTTACTTTTACAACTAATAAATCCTAATTATTCATTATTTTGATTAATCTACATCCTTATGTTTAATTTTTAATTAATGCTTTTAAATAAAAAGATTTGGTTTTTCATAATCTTTTTTCATACTTATTTTATTTTTTTCAGTAATTTTTATATTTGATAGAAGCGAGTAAACAACACTTAAAAGCATTGGAATCACAATAAGCACTATTCATCCAAATGTCAATATACTAACATTAGTATAATAAGAAATTAATGACATTGCTATTAATAAAATAATGGATATTATAATTTCTCAAATATTAAATAATATTGCTTGTCAAAAAGTAATAGAATTATTTGATTTATTTTTTGGTGTTATGAAAAATTTGAATTTTGTTTTTAAAAATGCACTAACTACTGCAACAGTTGTAGACACAAGTAAGGATGAATAAATGAAATAATAAAAAAGAATTATTAATATCAACTTAAAAAAATTAATTTTTCCTAAGTAAAAGAAAAAACAATTAGTAAGAGGTGCTATTGCAAAAAATACTGTAACAGCTATATATCAATCTAAATAAGTGAATGAAAATCCTAATGGACATAAAATACTAAGGTTAAAAATAATAAGACAAGATGAAAGAATGATTATTATAAAAGATGTTTGGGATAAATAAATATCTAGTTTTCTAAAAAAAGGAACTTTTTTAGCAAATAATGATTTAAATCCTAAGTATTTAAAAACCTCAGCCCCCCCCTGTGATCATCTAAATTGTCTTTTTTTAAAAGAAATATATTCACTTGGGAATTCTTCATAACAAGTTATATTATCTGCATACACTACTGAAAATTTGTTTCGCAAAGCTTTATATGTTAAACCTCAATCCTCTAATAGTATTTCTGGAAAACCATTAGATTCTTCATAACACTCTTTTTTTATGATTGCTCCATGTCCACAAAGATTTAAAACGCCAAGTCTATCTCTTGTGTTGTACTCTGCTTGTCATTGAAAATTATGAATGTATGATCCAATGTAGTCAAATAGGTTTTTTTGTCTTGTACATAAGTTTTTTGCTTGCACTATTCCAATTTGATCATCTTCTAAAAAGTATAATAAAGATTTTCCAATAAAATCACTTGGAATTATTTCATCAGCATCTAAAACAACAAAATAATCATAGTTTTTATCTTGTTTCAAAAAATGATTTATATTTCCAGCTTTAAAACCTTTTGTACTATCTCTTCTTATTATTTGCACATTTTTATATTTTTTTGCGAAATCATCAACTCTTTTTTTGTAGGCATCAGTTTTTGAATCATCAAGTATAAAAAATTTACAATTTTTATACTTTTGCTTCATACTTTCTAGTAAACTGTTTTCATCAAAATCATCACAAGTACAATAAAGTACATAAACCATATAATTTGCTTTATTAATATTTGATTTTTGATATTTTTTATTTCATTCATTTTTTTCTTTTGAAAGTTGTTTTTTAATATAAAAATTGTAATATAGACCATAAATAAATTGTTTTGTTGAATCACAATATAAAAGAGAGTTGAAAATGAAATTAAAACAAACAAAAACTTTTACAACTGTTGGTTCTAAAGTGTTTTCTGTATTTTCTCATTGAAGCACAATTGAAGTTCAATAACAAAAAGCAATTATTCCAACTCATAAAAATAAAATTAGACTTCAAATAAAATAGTATCTAGACTTTTCTTTTTTAGAACTAAAGTGATTTGCATATAACTTTTTATTTGAATTCTGGTTCATATTTCCTACTTTATAACATATTTTACTAAACATATAATAGGATTTTAAAAAAATATTTTATGTAGCATTAAACAAAACTTATTCACAGGAATTTTTTTAATGTTATATAATATAGTTCGTTTAAATTTTTTATACATTATTATAAGGAGAAAATATGCCTAAAAAAGCAGAGGCTAAAACTGAATCATCTAAAAAAACTGATAAAGTAAAAAAAGAAACAGTTGAAAAAGATGTAAAAGCAGACAATAAAGAAACTAAAAAAACTGCTGATAAAGAAGTTTCTAAAACAGTAACTAAAAAAACTGCAAATTCAGTAGATAAAAAAACTAATGATTCAGGTTCAAAATTTGAATCTAACACTTATAAAGAAAAAGTAGCTGAAATAGAAAACAGCATCTTGCAAAAAATAAAAGAAAACCCAACAATTACAGGCAAACCATTTAGAAAACTGGTTAGTGTAAATAAATTAATGGAAACTGGTGCTCATATTGGATTAACAAGCAGAAAATGAAATCCAAAAATGAAAAAATATATTTATACTAAAAAAGGATCAAACCACATTATTGACTTATTACATACTGTAATTTCTTTAAATGTTGCTTATAACTATTTGTTAGATTTAGTTAAAGCGAATTCTAATTTAGAAAATTCACCAATTTTAATTGTAGGTACAAGAGGAAAAACAATTAAAAATCATGTAAAAGATCAAGCTAAAAGAGTTCACGCTTATTATATAAATGAAAGATGACTAGGTGGAACTTTAACAAATTTTTCTACAATTACAAAATCTGTAGCTAAATTTAATAATTTAATTTTGATCCACAAAAATGGTGAAATAAATAAATACACTAAAAAAGAACAAGTTGAGTTAAAAAAGAAAACTGAAAAATATGCAAAATATTTTTCAGGAATCAGAACAATGAAAGATCTTCCAAAAGCAATTATTTTAACTGATCCTGAAACTAACAAAATTGCTATTAGAGAAGCTAAAAAACTTGGCATTAAAGTTATTGCTATATGTAATACAAATGCAAATCCAGATTTGGTTGACTTTGTTATTCCAGCAAATAATTATTCTATTAAATCAGTTTATTTATTAATTGGATTATTCTGTGATGCTATTGCTGAAGCAAAAGGATTACCAAAAATGTTTGCTGAAAAGAAAGATGAAGAAATTATTCTTCCTGAAGTTATTAAAAGAAAACCAGATAATAGAAGATTTAATAACTATTCTTCACAAAAACAATAGTTTAATATATTAAAATTTCTCTAGAAATAGAGAAATTTTTTTATGTCAAAAAAAATTAAAAAATGTATTTTTCCAGGAACTTTTGAAACTTTTCATGATGGTCACAAAAATATTTTAAAAAGAGCTTTAAAAATATTTGATTTTGTTTATGTAGTTGTAGCAGTTAATCCATTAAAAAAAAGTAGCGACTTAAAACAGCGATATGAAATAGTGAAAAATGAAATTTTGAACTTGCAATTAAAAAATGTTGAAGTAAAAATTTGAGAAGGAAAGATTTCAGATTTTGCTGAAATAAACTTAACATATTTTATAATAAGAGGTATAAGGGATGTTGAAGACTTTCAGTTTGAAAAATCTATTGAGAGAGTTTATAAAAATGATTGTAATAAATTGGAAGTTGTTTATCTAATTTCTGATAAAGATTTAGAAAATATATCATCTCGAAAATTAAAAAAACTATAGTTAATTTGGAGGAAAAAAAACAAATATGAAAAATAGAAAGGTTGTTTTAATCGGTTGTGGAGCTGTAGGTACATCATTTTTATACTCAGCTTTAAATCAAGGATTGTTTGATGAATATGTTCTTATTGATGCTTTTGAAACAGTAGCAAAAGGACATGCATGAGACTTTGAAGATGCTAATTCAGCAATGCTGACTCCAGCTACTCTTATTAAACAAGGTACTTATGCAGATTGTGAAGATGCTGATTTAGTTGTAATTACAGCAGGTGTTCCTCAAAAACCAGGTGGAGAAACAAGACTTCAATTAGTTGGTAGAAATGCTAAAATTATGGAAGAAATTGCAACTAATGTAAGAGACTCAGGATTTGAAGGAGTTACAGTAATTGCATCAAACCCAGTAGATATTTTAGGTGCAATTTATGCAAAAGTTACTGGATTTGAACCTTCTAGAGTTATTCCTTCTGGAACAATTTTAGACTCTGCAAGATTACAATGAGAAATTGCAAAAAGAACAAAAGTTAGTCCAGCATCTATTGAAGCTTTTGTAATTGGTGAACATGGTGATTCATCTGTTTCTGCTTTCTCACAAGTAACAATTGGATCTTTACCATTATCTAAATACAAAAAATTAAGTGAATCTCAAAAGAAAGCAATTCACAAAGATGTAATGAAAAAAGCTTACAAAATTATTAATGCAAAAAGAGCTACATATTATGGAATTGGAGCTTGTTTAGCTAAAATTTGTAAAGCAGTTTTAAGAGATGAAAATATTGTTTTACCAGTAGCTATCAAGAAAAATGCAGATAGTGATATTTACATTGGATGACCAGCACTAGTTGGAAAAGATGGATGACACAGTCCTTTAAAATTATCATTATTAGCTGAAGAAAAAAGAGCTTTTACAAGATCATATAATGCAATCAAAAAAGTATTTGATGCTGCTTGAAGCGAATTAGGTAGATAATATATATATCTTAATTTATATATATAAATGAAAAGTAAATTTTATTTAGTTAAAATTTACTTTTTTATTTTTTTTGTAAAAAACAGTAATTTTTCTAATTTTATTAAAAATACCAAATTAATTCTGTAAATTCTGCAAATAACCCACTATAAAATGTACTTTTTGACTTGAAATGACTGTTTTAATGTGTTATATAAAAGCGAAAAATAAATTATATTTTGGAAACTTGACATTTCATTTTAATGTTTTATACTAAACTTACACAAAACAAAAAAGATATAACGAATATTTAACATATTTTGTTTCTTATCTTATTTTAATAATAGAGGAGGAATTTATATGAATTCAAAAAAAAGAATTTTAATAACTTCAAGTGTTGGTGCAGCAGCTGTTATTGCTGGTGTTTCTCCAGCGATTGCATCTACTACTAACACTCAATCATCTACTGTTAATGTTCCAACAGATCCAGTTGTTGATCCAAGTGTTGATCCAGTTAACCCTGGTGATCAAACAGATCCAAATCAACCTGGTGATCAAACAGACCCAGTTAACCCTGGTGATCAAACAGATCCAAATCAACCTGGTGAACCAGTTGAACCAGTAGAACCAGTTGAACCAACTTATGCAACTGCTCCAAGCGAAGATAACTTTACACTTCAATTCACATTATATACAATGAATGATAAAGGCTTGAATGACTATTTTAAAAACAGAATTTCAAGTTCTCAATATGAAGGATTTGTAGAAAGAAATTTCGCAAATGCAGATCAATATAGTAATGTAAATATTACTTATGTTCCAGATTCAGCAAGTTTTGCTACTAATAGTTTCCAAGTTTATGCAACTCCAATTGAAGGTGCAGTTTGAGAAAATACTAAAGATGATAGTAATCAAAGAACTATAACTGTAAAAATTGATAATGCTGCAAAAACTCCAGATGCTACAGTTCCAGCAAAATCAAAAAATAGTAGTTTTAATATCAAAATTTCAGATCAAAGTATTAAAACAGATGCTGATTTAAATAACTGAATGAAAAATTATTTCAATACAAGTTTCAATTTAAATCACTTTACACCTGAAACTCCAGATTATGTATTTAAAAATGTTAAATTAACATATGTTGAAAATTCTGCAAGTATTGCAAATAAATCATTTAAAGTTAAAGCTACACCATTAGATGGTCATGCATGATCTAATACTGACTTCTATAAAAATACAGTTACTGATGCTTTTGATATGGATATTTGATTCTTGAATTTAATTCCAGCAAATAAAATTATCAGTCTTCCAGAAAGATGATCAAACAGTATAATTATTAACTCAATTTATAGACAGTTTAATACTACTGAATACTTAGATTGAGGTATGCTTGGTTTCTTCTTTGATCCAACTTATTTAAGTTATGATACTTGATTAATTCCAGAATATAAAAAGAAATTTGATGATCAAAAAGACCAAAACGAATGATATTTCTATAGAGAAGGTATTAAAGAACTTGCAAAATACTATCCAGTTGAACAAGCTTACTGAGATGCAATTAGATATGATAAAGTTGAACGTGTTAGTGGTGGTATTGCATTAGACTATTCAATCTTATGTTACCCTAAACAAGGTTACTATTGAGAAGATGGTACTAATGGAAGCAAATGAGTTCAAATGAGATTTTTTGTATCAGGTGAATGAGATGTTGGAAAATCTTGAGTTCTTGGTAAAACATATGATTTAATGGAACTAAAATCCTACAACATCGAAAACGAAAAAACTCCATTACCTACAAGATCTTGAGTAACAAATAAATTACTATCAGTTAAAAATGACATAGTAATAAAAGGTACTTTTGAAGAAAACAAAAAGATTGTTGAAAAAATTATTATGGATGACTTGGAAAAAAACTTCCCAGATTATTACATTCAAATTACTGACCTTCAATCAGCTTCTCCAAATGAACCACAAGATGTTAAAGGTAACTGAAAATATAAAATTAGATTTATATTAAAAACAGATAAATTTGCTATTAGTGACTTTATTGATGGATATATATTCTCAGATGGATGACCAATCTATACTAAATACTAATGAATTCAATAATTGTTTTTAATTAGAGTTAAAGTACAAAACATAAAAAATGTTTTGTACTTTTTTTATTAAAACAAACATAATATTTTAATTATTGGTTTTTTATTTTATCTAAACTAATTAATATTAATTATTAAAATCAGATAAAATAATTAAAGATTTTATTTATAACTAAGGAATTTATTTAATTATGAGTGCTAGTGCTGAAAAAATTAAAGAACTTAGAAACCGTACACAAGCAGGTTTTATGGATTGTAAAAAGGCTTTAGAAGAATCTAATAATGATATTGAAAAAGCCATTGCATGATTAAGAGAAAAAGGTATTTCAAAAGCCGCAAAAAAAGCAAATGCAATTGCTGCTGAAGGTCAAACACTTGTTAAAGAAGATGGAAACAATTGTGTTATTTTAGAAGTAAATTCACAAACAGATTTTGTTTCTAAAAATCCAGATTTTGTAAAATTTGTAAAGGATGTTGCTGACACTATTTTAAAAAATAAGTCTGTAAAAGATATTGATAAAATGGTTTTAAGTAGCAAAAAAACAATTGCTGACACTGCAATTGAATTAACTGCTACAATAGGCGAAAAAATTGGTGTTAGAAGAGCTGATCTTTTTACTAAAACAAAAGATCAAAGTTTTGGTGTTTACCAACACTTTAACAACAGAGTTTCTGCAATGGTTTTAATTGAAGGTAAAGTAAGTGCAGAAGTAGGGAAAGAAATAGCAATGCAAGTTGCTTCTATGAACCCTAAATTTGTTAATAGTAGTGAAGTAGACAAAAAATGAAAAGAAACTGAAGAAAAAATCCTAATTCAAAAAACAATTGATGAAGGTAAACCAAAAGAATTTGCTGAAAAAATTGTTAAAGGAAGAATGGGGAAAATTTTAGCAGAAGTTTGTTTAGATGACCAACCTTTTATTAAAGATAATGGTATTACTATTTCAAAATACCTAAAAGAAAAAGGCGGTAAAGCATTAAAAATGATTAGATACGAAGTTGGTGAGGGTATTGAAAAACAAGAATCAAACTTTGCTGATGAAGTAAAAGCGCAAATGAAAAAATAACTTTTTATTTTTTCATTTTTTTATAATTTTTAAAAGGAGATAGGTGTGCATAATCAAAAAGAACTAATAATTTTAAAAATTAGTGGAGCTTCTTTAAAAGGTGATAAAGATATTATTAATATAGAATTTTTAAATGAAATTGCTAGACAAATAAAAGAACTTTCTTTATTTTATAAGGTTGCTGTTGTTTTGGGTGGTGGAAACATTTGAAGAGGAGCAATTGCTAATCAAATTGGAATGCAAAGATATAAAGCTGATCAAATGGGAATGTTAGCAACTGTTATGAATTCTTTAGCTTTACAATCTGCACTAACAAACATTGATGTTAATTCAAAAATATTTTCAACTATTGAAATGGAAAAAATAGTGGATAGTTATATTATTAGAAATTTAGAATTTGCTTTAGAAAATAATTATGTTGCAATTCTTTCTTGTGGAACTGGAAGACCTTATTTTACTACTGATACAGGAATTGCAGTTTCTGCTGCTGAGCTTGGAGCTACATACATTATGATGGGAAAAAATAGTGTAGATGGTGTATATGATAGTGACCCTAATGTTAATAAAAATGCAAAATTCTTTGAGCACTTAACATATACAAAAGCAATTGAAGATCAATTAGAAGTAATGGATGTAACAGCCGCAAGTATTCTAAAACAATGTAATGTAAAAACAATTGTATTTAAAATAAATGAATATAATGCTATCATTAATACCTTAAATAAAAAATCAAAATTTACTTTAGTTTCTGAACATCCCGATGATTTAAATACATTAAAATTTAGTTTTAATGATTATGAAAAAAACAAAAAAAGTAGCGGGGATAATTCAACTAGTAAAAATTTAAATTTTAATGATAAAAATCTACTAGAATTTTATTTAAGTGAATTAAATAAATTAAATGAAAATATAATAAATAAAAATGAAAAAAAATTAAAAGAAATTAAAGAAATTTTTAACATAGAAAAAAGCAAATAAAAGGAAATCATCTATTATGGAATGAAAAGTTTATAAAGAAGAGTTTGATAAAAAAGCAAATGTAAAAATTGAATGATTAAATTCTGAGTTTAATAAAATAAAATCTGGAAGACCTAATCCAAAGATTTTAGACCATGTTATGGTTGAAGCTTATGGAGCTAAATCAAAATTATATGAAATTGCTAACATGCAAGTTGTTGAAGGAAAACAAATTGTAGTTAAACCATATGACAAATCTTTATTACATGAAATTAATTCTGGAATACTAAAAGAAAATTTAGGTTTATCTGTACAAATTGATGCAGATTCTTTAAGAATTACTTTTCCTTTACCTTCAGAAGAAACTAGAAAAATGTCTGTTAAAAAAGTTAAAGAATTTGCTGAACAAGCAAAAGTAGAAATTAGAAGCATTAGAAAAGACATTCATCAAAAAATCAAAAAAGATAAAGAACTTAGAGAAGATGAAGTTAAGTGATATGAAGAAGATTTAGATAAGTTAACTAAATCTTGAAACAATGAAATTGACAATGCTTTTAATGCTAAAGAAAAAGAATTATTAACAATTTAACAAAATAATGAAAAAATCATTAAATCACATTGCCTTTATCATGGATGGTAATGGAAGATGAGCAAAACAAAGAAATAAACCACGTATTTTTGGACATTCTGAGGGTGTAAAAAACATTTTATCAATTGTTCAATATTGTATTAAAAAAGAAATTTCACAGGTTTCTTTTTTTGCTTTTAGTGTTGAAAACTGAAACAGAAGTAAAGCAGAAGTGAATTTTTTAATGAAATTATTTTCAAAATATCTTAACAAAAAAACAATTTTAAAAATGGAAGAATTAGGAATTGTAGGTAAGTGAATTGGTTTTGAAAATAATTTAAAAAAAACAATGATAGAAAAAATTAAAGCAATAGAGTCAGCTAGCAATAATTTTTTGAATAAAAAAATTCAAGTTAATATATTTTTTAATTATAGTGGAACTCAAGATATAAATATTGCTTTAGAAAAAGCACTATCTAAAGATTCTAGTATAAAAATAAATCCAATTAATTTTTTACTAACATCACAATTACCACCAATTGATTTATTAGTTAGAACAAGTGGTGAACAAAGAATTAGTAATTTTTGTTTGTATAATTTAGCATATAGTGAGATAATTTTTGAAAAAACTTATTGACCTGATTATGATACAGTTATTTTAGAAAAAAATATCGATGAATATTATTTAAGAGATCGCAGATTTGGAAAAATAAAATAAGATATTTTTACTATTAGTTTTATTTTTTAAATTAGATATAATTATTAAAACAATAAATATGAAAACAGCTAGAATACAATTAAAAACAATTAAACACCAACATAAACTTATTAATGATATTGATAACAATAAAAAAAAGAATTTCAAAAACAGAACAGTAATTTCTGTTTTTGTGGTTATTTATTATCTATTAATTCTTGGTTTAACAATTTTAGCTGACCAAACTAAATCCGAATGAACTTCATTTGATATAAAAATAAGTGGAATATTTGCCATTCTTTTAGTAGTGGTGATATATATACCATTTATATTTGCGGTTTTAGAAGCAACACGATTGGTTTTTAGATCATATGAAAAAATACCAATAATCATTTTAATGATTGTTGCAACCATTGCTTATATTATTCCTGCTTTAACATTAATATTTACAAATTATTTTATTAATCATTTTTATGTGCAAAGTGATGAACCTGCTATAAATTCACAAGAAACTGCTAATTTTTTTCTTTATTCTAAACTAACATATACAACAATTATTAGTAGTCTTGTTAGTTGAATGATTTTAATTATTGTATTAAATATAGTTTTAAAAGCATTTTATAAAGCTAATTTTAAAAATGTGATTACTTTAAATGCTTTACTAATGATTATTGTTTTTGGATTTGATGGTTTTATTTTTGTATCTATTTTTAAAGGATGAACTGCTTTACTTTTTTTACTAATTTCTGTTTTAGCAACTGATGCTTTATGTTATATTTGGGGGCTTCTTTTTGGAAAACATAAAATGGCTAAAATTATAAGTCCAAATAAAACATGAGAAGGTGCAATTTTAGGATCAGTTTCATCAGTTGCATTATTAATGATTTATTGTGGATTATTAACAATAGATAATCATGTTGTTTCTTCAAGTGAAAATCGATGATTAGTTAACTTGCAAAATATAGCAAGTTTTTCAACCGTTTATGACTACAGTCTTTGAATTCTGATTTTGTTTATAGCAATTATCTTGGTGATATTTGCCATTTTAGGTGATTTACTTTTCAGTTATGTTAAAAGATCTTTTGCTATTAAAGATTTTAGTAATTATTTAAAAAGTCATGGTGGTTTTTTAGATAGAGTTGATTCTTTGCTGGTTGCATCCTTAATCTTTTTTATTTATTCTTTAATTGCAATTTCAGTTTATAGTTTTGTTAATTTTCCAACAAATATTCCAATGTAAAATGAAAAGTTTTATTCTAGTTCATTATGAATATAGAGAAAAACTTTTCATTTTTTTATTAGTTCAATATTATTCATATATATTTCATTATCAATGTTTATTTTTGAATAAAGATATTTATAACCATTTGTAAACATTATTGTATTCAAAGGAAAAACATTTAAATATTCAGCACATAAATTATTTAGTTTTACTAATCTATGAAAATCTTTTTCACTAATAATAATTCTTTTGTTTCTACTAGAAATAATATATTTTTTAAGTGTTGAAATTAGTTCTTTTGTGTAGTCATCATGATTAAAAAACTTTTCATCGATCTTATAATAGAAACTTCAGTTTCTTTTTATTTCTGTTTTGTTTGCTTCTAAAACATCAAGTTTATATAGAATTTGTTTTTTTGTTTCATAAAAATTAATTGGTTGAAAACCAATTTTTAAAAAACAAAATCCTTGCTCTTGAATGTTATTTATTGTTGAAGCTGATTTATTAGCCTTGTTTTGGTTAGTGTTAATTCTTCTTAATCCTTTAGTATTTGTTTTATAAATTTCTCTGATGATTTCTTCTTTATTTTTTTTCTGTCATTCAACAAAAATTGAATATAGCAATCATGCGTCATATTGTGCATCATGCAGTTCATTTTCATTCACATTTATTTTAAAAAAATTAGATAATCTGTTTAATGCTCAAACTTCTTTAGTCATTGAAATCTTTTTTCATTCATTTTGTAAATCAATGTATTGAACATTTAAAGGTTTGTTTAAAAATTTTTTTGACATTTCATTTAAGAAATTAAAATCAAAACTACCATAAGAAATCAAAACTGTATTATTTAGATATTTATAGATTTTTTCTATGATTCTAATATAGATCATTCCTTTTTCTATTTTTTTGATATTTTTAGAAACTATTTTGTAAACGTGTGGTGAAATTTTACACTTAGGATTGCAAAATCAATTTTTTTTATCAATTTCACCATTAGTTTTTAATTTAACTGCACCAAACTGTAAAAGTCTTTTAGGTTTGTCATTGGCTTCAATATCAGCAAAAACTATATCTTTATTTTCAGGAATATTTATCATATTTATCTTTTGTATATAAAAAATTCTAACTTAATTTAATATGATTATTAAACTATAATTTTTAGTTTAAATAATACTCTTATAATT
Source organism: uncultured Mycoplasma sp. (assembly GCA_947174035.1). Classification (GTDB taxonomy): domain Bacteria; phylum Bacillota_I; class Bacilli_A; order Mycoplasmatales; family Mycoplasmoidaceae; genus Malacoplasma. The sequence goes on from CAMWHH010000003.1 coordinate 12,706, forward strand.
AAATCTAGTTATTAAGCAATAAATATTTAAATTATAATAATTAAAGGTATTAAAAAAACAGAGCAAAAAATATGTCAATAAATATTAAATCATTAAAAAATTATAAAAAAATTGCTAAGGAATTTAAAAAAGTTTTAAAACAACAATTAAGAGAAAAACCAAAATCTGTAATTGGAATTGAGTCAACAAATAATTTTTTAAAAGTTACCAATAATTTAAAAAAAATTATTAAATTGAACTGGTATTATACTCACATTTTTCCATTAGCAACTTATTTAGAACAACAAAAAATTCCATTAGACAAAGAATTAGCAGAAAATTTTGTTAAAAAAATTTATATGCCCCCATCTAATTATCAAGACATCCATAAATTAGCACTTAGACTTTTTTTAGAAAAAAAACCAAATGATTTATTTTTATTTGATAACTTGGGTGGAATAGATTTATTAATTTTTTTCATAGATTTTAGAGGTAACTTTGTTTTTAATGATTATGAATCAAAAAAAACATTCTTAAATAAAACTAATAATGGAAGTGATTTAGTATCAATTGGAATTAAATCAATTTTGACAGCAAAAAAAATTATTTGTTTTTGCATTGATGAAGCTTCTAAAGATGTTGTTTTTAAATTAAACAAAAGACTTATAGACACAGATGATACATTGACATATTTACACTTACATAATGATGTAACTTTATTTACTTTAAATTCAATTATTAGTAAAAATGAAATTAATTATGATCCAATGACTCAAGATAAAATGAAATTTTTGAATGAGTTGGATGATGTGAATGATGATGTTGACATTTCTGCTATTGAAAAACAAACTGCTGAAGATGATGATGAAGATGAAATAATTCACACAAACATTGAAAATGTTAATTTAGACTCAGCAAATGAAAACATGAATAATTTAGATAAATCATTATTTGAAGAACTTGAAAAAGAAAAAGACGAAGAAATTAATTTTGAAAATGATGATGAAAAGTCAGATTCTGATGATTATTTAAATGAAAAAGATTTTGATGAGGATGAAATAGATTTTTTAACAGATTCTGAATTTGAAGAAGAAATAGAACAAAAAATCTTTGATATAAGAGAAACAGCTGATGAATTAAAAGAAGAAATCTATGAAGTTGAATCAAATGTAGAAGAAGTTGGTGATTTTATTGACCAAATTGACTCAGATTTAGATGAATTAGAAGATAAAGAAGAAAATTTTGATGAACAAAAAACAGAAGAAAAAGATTTTGAAATTGTAGAATATACAGCTCAATTCTTATATTCTGAACCTAAGAATTTTGATTTCAGCACTTGAACTTGAGTTAATGATGAAAGAAACAAAGGTTATTTAGCAAAAAAAATTGGAGATTTTAATTCAAAAAAAGTAGATACTGAAACTACTAAAAATATAGAAATAACTGATAATGTTAAAAAAGAAAATAAAGTAGAAAAAGATGAACCTATAGAATCTACTGATACTTTATCTAATGCTTATGATGATAATAAAAAATTAAATATTGATGAACTTCCAAATAATCCTGAAGATATTTATAGATATTTAATTATTAAAAACGAAACATTAGGTCAAGTTGAAAAGTTATTACTAAACAATAAACTAGGAAAAATTGAATCTGAATTGCTTAAAGAAATGGTTGAGCAAAATTTGGGTTCTTTTGAAAAAAGAATTTTAGGAAGTGAAATTTCTAAATTAATTAAGAAGAATAAAAATATTACTAATAAAAATAATTATGTTTCTTATAAATTATCTTACATACCAGGTTTTAGACCAACACCTTTATTAATGGTTTGGTATGACGTGAATAAGAAATTTTATGATGATTTAGTTAAAGAAATGGAACAAAATTTATCTATTAAATTCACTAATAGTGCTTTTGATGAACAAGTAAATCATATTTGAAATGATAGTTGTTATATGGTTTATAATCCAGATAGTTTATCAATTAGAGCTTTAGCATTTAGTTCAATTGAAAAATTAATTTATTTATTACGACATGTAAATAAAAATTTAACTATGAGAATAGCAGATGAACAAACATATCAAGTTCTTTCTAATTTGCTAATTGGATGAGAAAGTGAAATTAAAGTAGAGAAAAATTAAATAATGGAAAACTTTTTTAAAAATTTATTTGGTTTTAGAAAAAAAGAAGAACCTAAAAAAGAAGAAATTATCAGATCAGATAATAGTGAAAATAATTTATTAGTAAATAAAAAACAACAATTAGATTTAATTAAAAACAAAGATTTAAATTATGACAATTTAAATATGTTAAAAGATCTTTCTCTTAGTGAAAAACAATATTTAGAAAGAGAACTAGATTTTAAATATGATACTAGAAATTATAATTTAATTGATGTTTTAAGAAATGACCCCAAATTTTTTGAAGTTCATTGTGAAATTTATATTAATGGAACTAGAAAATTAATTACTGAAAAAATTCTTTACGATGATGTTAAAGAAAAAAATGATGTTTTTTAAAAAAAATAAAAAGATATAGACTATCACTGATTGATTATGTATCTTTTTATTTTTTTGTATGTTATCATTTAACTTATTTAAAAAATAACAATGAAAACACAAGTTCAAAAAAATATAGATAACGTTTATGCAAAAGAAAATATATGGAAACTAAGTTTAAAAACTGTTGTACCTTCTCTTTTGCTAACACTTTTATTTGGTATTTATATTTTTATTGATCAAATGCTAATTGTTAATTTAGTACCTCAAGATGGTCACAATTACATTGAAATTTTTTTTAAAAACAATAATGAATCAGATCTTTATGAAAAAGTTTCTTTATATATTAACGAAAACACTGGAACAAATTTAGGTGTTTCAAATAGTATTAATGATTTTATTGCTTATCCCACATCTAATTTAATTGGTCCATTTAGTTTGATAGTTTTATCCTTTGGATATTTAATAAGTGCTGGTAGTGCTGTTCTTTTTAGTAAACATCTATCATTAAATAATGATGAATTACAAAAAAAAGTGATTTGAAATTCCTTTTATTCCTCACTTATTTTTGGATTAGTTGCAACAGTTATTATGCTTTTAATTCAAGATCCTTTATTAAAAACAATGATACCAAATTCTACAAATTTAAAAGAAGTTGTGGGTAATAACAGTGCTGGTGTTAAACCGTGAGAATTAAAAAAATATTTTGATATATATTATTCAGGAGTTGTTGATCAAGCAAACCAATACATTTATTGAATTAATGCAGGTATTTTGTTTTCGTGTTTAAATAATTTGCTAGTTTTTTATTTAAGAGCTGAAGGGAAAAACTTATGAGTAACTTTATTTGGGGTTTTTTCTAATATACTAAACATTATTTTCGATATTATTTTTATTTATGTTATTAAAATCGGGATAATGGGTGGAGGTATTGCAACTTTTATTGGACAAGGACTAAATTTAATTTCATTGATTTCTTATTTAATTTATTTAAATAAAAGAAATTTAACTACTATTAAATTAAATATTTTGAAATTAAATAAAAAACTATTTGATTTAAAAATAGTTGGGACATCAATTGTTTTAGGTTCAAGTACATTTCTAAGAGAATTATCTTTAGCTGTAGCAAATATTGTTTATGTTCCTGTTTTTATGGACACAATG
>CAMWHH010000004.1 GCA_947174035.1 uncultured Mycoplasma sp.
TTTTTATATAATACTGATATGACAAAAAGATATGATTGTTTAATTATTGGTGCTGGTCATGCAGGACTAGAAGCAGCTTTTATTTTGGCAAAAAAAAAGTATAAAGTTGCTCTTTTTGCATTAGATAAAAATTTAGTTGGAAATATGCCATGCAATCCTTCTGTTGGAGGTCCAGCAAAAGGAATAGTAACTAGAGAAATTGATGCATTAGGTGGAATGCAAGGAATAGCTGCAGATGCTAATCAATTGCAAATGAAATTATTAAATTCATCAAAAGGACCAGGAACTTGAGCTTTAAGAGCACAAATTGATAAAATTGAATATTCAAAATGATTTCTAAAAAAAATAGAAGAAAATAATTTTATTGATTTAATCCCTTTAGAAGTAAGTAAAATAAAAATCTTTAACAATAAAGTTCAAGGTATTTATACAATTGATAACATTTTTTTTGAGTCTGATAATTTAATTATTACTACTGGAACTTTTCTAGATTCATCAATTCACATTGGTGATAAAGTCATTAAAAAAGGTCCAGATAATTACAATGGATCTTATTTATTAGCAAAACAAATTAAAGAATTAGATTTTAAAACAATTCGATTAAAAACTGGAACACCACCAAGAATATTAAAAAATTCAATTGATTATTCAAAATTATTAATTGAACCTGGTACAAATAAAAAATTAAGCTTCTCTCATTTTGATAAAAAGTTTTTAGATTTTGAAAAACAAGAAGTTTGTTATTTAGCTTATACTAACCAAAAAGTTCATGAAATTATTAACAAAAATTTAAATAAGTCTGCAATGTATAGTGGATTTATTACAGGAACCGGTCCTAGATATTGTCCTTCAATTGAAGATAAAATAGTAAGATTTAATGATAAAAATAGACACCAACTTTTTGTTGAACCAGAGTCAAAACAATTAGACACGATTTATTTAGGTGGATTTTCATCATCACTTCCTGAAGATGTTCAAACTGAAGCTGTTAAAAATATTGTTGGATTTGAAAATGCTGTAATAAAAAAATACGCATATGCTATTGAGTATGATGCAATTAGTTCAATTCAACTATATGCAACTTTAGAAACAAAAAAAATTACTGGATTATTTTTTGCAGGGCAAGTTAATGGTACAAGTGGTTATGAAGAAGCTGCTTGTCAAGGATTAATGGCTGGCATTAATGTTATTTGTAAATTAGAAAACAAAGAACCTTTTATTTTAAAAAGAAATGAATCATATATTGGTGTATTAATTGAAGATTTAATTAATAAAGAAATAACTGATCCTTATCGTTTATTAACATCAAGAGCAGAACATAGATTAGAACTAAGAAATGATAATGCTGATCAAAGACTTTTAAAATATGGATATGATTTAGGTTTAGTTAGTGAAAATAACTGAAAAACTTATAACAAGAACTTAGAAAATTTTGACAAAACCATTAGTGAATTGAAAAATAGCACTTTAAAAAGTACAAAAAATTTTGACTATAATTCAAGAAAAACAAATATTACTTTATATGAAATTTTAAAAAGACCAGATTATTCATTTAAAGATGTTGAAAAATTTTTAACTTCTAAAAATCTTTTAGATGACTATTGAAAAGATAAGGTTGATATATCTATCAAATATGAAGGATACATTAAGTCACAACAGAAAATCATAAATGATTATAAAAATATTGAAAACATTAAAATCAATTCAATTTTAGATTATAAAAATGTACCTAATATATCTTTAGAAGCACAAGAAAAATTAAACAAAATAAAACCACTAACATTAGGACAAGCTTCTAGAATTAGTGGAATTAATTTAGTGGATTTAATAAATATAAAACTATATTTAGAAAATTTAAAAAAATAAATAAAATAACTGTGATTACAAAAAAATACAAGAAATTATATCTTGTATTTTTTTGTAATTACTCAGTTGGTGTGTAGTATGTTAATAAATCATTAATAATTGAACTGTCTATGTTAAAGCTTTTTGGATTACTACCATTTTTAAAAGCAATTATTGCTCCAGAATCAGCTGTACTTGCCAAACTTGGTCTAATTTCTTTTACATATTTAACAAGTTCTCTATAAGTGATTGCTGATTCATCATTTCTTTTGTAATTACCAACTTTTAATTGTGCTTCAGCTGGCAAAGTTGCTTCAGTGTATTTTCCAGGACTTTTTCCTTCATTATATTCGCTTAAAACATTTTCAATAGTAAATTTATCAGTAGGAGATTCTCAACCTGTTTCTCCATAAGCTTCAATGGCATTTTCATTATAAACAGGAATATCAATATACATTAAGAAGCTAACAGTAAAACCTAAATCACCATTTTGTAAAATGGAATTAAAATAAGTTTCAAAAAAATTGCTAGTAGAAAAATTTGGTTCTTCAACTAAACCTTGATTATTGTTGCCATAAAGAAATTTAGCAACTTCACTACTTGCTAATGATCCATACATAAATATATAATTACCAGAATTATAATTTGATCCATAAACTGAAGATTCTAAACTAATATCAGCAGACTTTAGTTCAGTGTATTTCACTTCACCATTATTTCAGTTAGAAGAATCTAAAACTTTTGTGCTAGTAGATGCAACTGCTGAACACGAAGAAATAATAGAAGGTAAGGCAATAGCTGCAACTAATGGCATCCCATATTTAAAAATTTTCAAAACTTTGTTTTTCATATTTTTCTGTTATAGCTTATATTTATATTAATAAAAACATAAAGAAATTATAATATAATACATTGAATAATAAAATAAATTTTTTTAATTTAGAAAAATGAGTAGTAAAAAAAGAGATTTATCAAAATATTTTTTACCTGATTTTAAACAGGCAAGAAAAAGAATTAAAAAAGCAGATATTATTGAGAATGGCTTTGAAATTCCAACAAACTTAATTAATTATGGTGTAGGAAAAACTTATCATATTAAAACTTTTGGTTGTCAGTCAAATTTAAGAGATACAGAAACAATGATGGGAATGTTGGAATTAATTGGTTATGAATTCAATGAAAACCCTTTAACATCAGATTTAGTTGTTTTAAACACATGTGCAATTAGAGAACATGCTGAAGATAAAGTTTTTGCAGACATAGGAATTTTAGAAAAAATTAAAAAAACAAATCCTAATTTTATTTTCGGTGTTTGTGGTTGTATGGCACAAGAAGAAATTGTAGTAAAAAGAATTTTGAAATCAAATTCTAACATTGATTTTATTTTTGGAACTCACAATGTTCATAGAATTTTAAATATTTTAGAACAAGTTATTTTTGAAAAAAATTTAGTTGTTGAAGTTTGATCTCATGAAGGAGATGTTATTGAAAACTTGCCAACTAAAAGGTCAAATAACTTAAAAGGTTTTGTTAACGTTATGTATGGATGTGATAAGTTTTGTACTTATTGTATAGTTCCAGTAACAAGAGGAAAAATTAGAAGTAGAAGAAAACAAGATATTTTAAATGAAGTTAACCAAATGATTAGTGAAGGTTATAAAGAAGTTACTTTAATAGGTCAAAATGTTAATTCATACGGAATAGATTTTGAAGGAGAATCTAATTACTTATTTTGAAATCTATTAGAAGATGTTGCAAAGACAGGGATTCAAAGAATTAGATTTACAACTAGTAATCCTTGAAATTTTTCTAAACAAATTGTTGATATTATGAAAAAATATCCAAATATTATGCCTCATATTCATTTACCAATTCAAAGTGGTGATGAATTAATTTTAAAAAAAATGAACCGTGCTATGAAAATCAATGATTACATTGATTTAATTGATTATATTAGACTTAACATCCCAAATTGTTCTATTACAACTGATTTAATTGTTGGTTTTCCAAATGAGACAAAAGAACAATTTAATAAAACTTTAGAACTTTATAAAAGAATCGAATTTGATAATGCATTTACTTTTATTTACTCAAAAAGAGATGGTACAGTAGCTGCAATTATTCCTGATGAAGTATCAATTGAAGAAAAAAAAGAAAGACTTCAAGAATTGAATGAAATGGTAAAACTTTATTCAAAAAAGAACAATGAAAAATATGTTAATAAAGTAATTGATGTTTTAGTGGATGGTCCAAGTAAAAAAGACAAAAATGTTATTTCTGGATATTCTCCACAATGAAAAGTTGTTAATTTTATTGGTGATGCAAAAGCAGGTGAGATTGTTAAAGTTTTAATTACAAGTGCTTCTAGATTTACTTTAAATGGGAAAATGGTAGATTAATTTTTATCTGAATTTAATAGCTTAAAATTATTATTTTTTTAAATTTTTATTAAAAAAATCAAAAAAATATAGTATAAATAAAGTTTAACTATATTTGATAATTACTAAAAAATATAGGATAATAAAGAGAGATTATTGTTTATTTTATTTTTTTGGTATTGAATTATGGGTAAGTTTAAAAAAATTAATTTTCTAAGATTTTCTTTATTATCTGGTGTAACAGCTCTTTCGCTTGGTGCTGTATTTTCAAATATAAAACTAAATGAATCAATTAGTCTGGTTAGTACTAACAATCAATCAACAACTGCAACTGATTCTGTAGCAGCTAGTGGAACTGATAATGTTTTTACTACCTTTACAGCAAACAGTAACACTAATACTGCTGTTACAATATATCCATTTGATTTAAACAACAACAACAATACTTATGAAGCTAATAAAGTTAGTGAAACCCAAATTATTCAAAACACAGCAAACGATGATTCTGGAAATACAGGTTATGCAACCTTTGTAAAACAAGGGGGCAATGATGCTATTGCTAAGTTTTTATCAACAAATACTTATGATGCAGATGGAAATGTTTCAAAATACGCTGGAACAGTTGATTGAATAGTTACCAAAGATGATTTAATTAAATTAGCATATCAAGGTGTTAATGGCACTAGTTTAACTAACACTGCTGGTTATGATTTAAAATTCAAAGCAATGTTATTTTCATCAGGTGGTAATACTGCTCCTAAATCTCTTTTTGTAATTGCTTCAGTTACAAAAAGTGGTGATAGTATTAATGGAAGTTATTTATTCCAAATTAATTGATCAACTATAGAAGATAATAGTGCATTATCTAATTCCATTAATGGAGATAAAAAAGGAGGTAGTTACAGACTTGCAGCTGTACTTTCTAAAACAACAACTACAGGTAGTGAAACAAAGCAATTTATAGACTACAACTTTTTAGTAATGGAAGCAGTTTCTACTAATACAATGCAAGCTATTTATTTAGCCAATAGAGATAATAATGCTATGAGTGGAAATAAGTATGTTACTGTTTCTAACTCTTTGTTTGGTACTACATCTACTAAAAGTGCTGTTGATATTACTTTTTCAGGTGAAACAAATTATTTTGCATCTGGAAAAAAATATATTCCAGTTTATGCTAATAGAATTAACTCTAGATTTTTCTTTATTTATCAATTAATTGATGGTTCTGTAAACAATTGTTTAGTTTTTGTCAGATCTGATGAATTAACTGATAATGCTAACAACAGTATAACAATTAGTGGAAGCAATAATTTCAAATCATTAACTTTGGGTGATTATAGCAGTGCTAACATGCTTAAAACTAATGTTTACTATAATCAAAATGCTTCAACATCAAGAGCTGATTTTAATTTAATTCTTAGTTCGCCAGATAGTAATAGATATGTTTGATCACAATTTGATTTTATTTCATTTAACTTTACAAGTAGCCCTACTAGTACACTTTATAACTGATTTCCAATTGGTGGCTTTATAACTCAAGTAGTACCTTACTATTCTCTTAATAGTTATGATGTTAGTGGGTATTATGCTTTAACTTCTGCTAATAGAGTAATTTCATTAAATGCAGATTTTAGTTTTGATAAATTAGTTTATGACTTTAATAGTTCAATTTATTCATTAGGTGATATTTATAGAATCTACACAATTCCTGGAAGTGCATCAGGTGTTTGATATGCTCAAATGACTGATGGTACTTTTGCAAAAATGAATTATAGTAGTTTAGTTGGTCAGTGAAATAAATTAGAAGAAAATTCATCTTATGAAAAAGAAGCTGATTTTACTATCAAATCACAAGATGAAGTAGATTCATCAGTTTTCTTTAGACAAGTTGTTGCTAATGGTGGAAATAGTTTTGATGGTGCATTTTTAGAATTCTTAAGTGGAAACACTGTTTGAAAAAACTTTTTAGATTTTGATGAGTCTTCAATTGATGGTCAGTTACCTGCAGGAACTGAACCTGTTGTTAGTGTTAAAGTATTTAATCAAGATACAGCTGATTATTATTTTGGTTCAAGTGCTACTCATAAACTAGAAGCTAACAAATCAAATAGTTTAACATTAGTTTTTACTCAAAACTTAAGAAAAATTAGTCCTGGTGGAAATTTGGATTATTCAGAGAGTAAAAGTGTAATTATTGGTTCTTATACTTATACTTTCTATTATGGTGAAGCAAAAATTAATAACACTGGTAAAGGTTCTACAAGTTATGCAAACTATGAATTATATAAAAGTTTAACTGGTTTAACTATTCCAGAATATGTGCTAGAAATGTACCCTTCAAAAATTGCTTCATTAATAAATGGAACAGATTCTGATAGTGAAAATAATGCTAATTTTATTAATTCATTCTTAAAAATGGAAAACATTGTTAGTCCAGTAGTTACTGCTTCTGGAAATGATATTACAGGTTCACTAACAATCAATGTTGCAGTACCTTATATATGAGATGTTGGTAACATTGTTACTCCAGGTGCAAACTGAGTATTTACTTTTGGTACAAATACAGAACCATTTTTCAAATATAATCCATTTGGATTTACAGATTCTGTTAATTATGTTTCAAATGCTAGTGTTACTCCAGTTGATGAAAGTTTTTCAAATTTAACTGATAACAGTGAAAAAATGGATACTTTAATTAGTAAATATTCAACTATGCTACCTTCACAAGTAAGTAAAGAAAGTTATTATAATGACTTTTTGGTTTTAGGTTCAGCATTTGCATTGTCTAGTAATATTTCAAGTAATTTAATAGTTTTACCTACTAGCGATAGTGATGCAAATATTACTATTATTCCAGATGATGTTAATGGAAATGCTTTTGTTTCAATTAATTTCCCAAAAATTGGACCAGATGAAAATTACACAGTTAGTTTTACTACTCCAAGTATTTTCTTAAAAGATCCATCTGCTTCACAAAGTGTTTATTTCACTTGAAAATCTAATAAACAAGTTAATGATTCTATTACTTTAAGTAATTTTAAAGCTTCAAATATTGCTAATTCTTTACAATCTTCTTCATATGTTGACCAACTAGCAATGTTAGATAATTTTGCAGTATATTCAGATTACTATGCTAACTTAATTGCTAATGGAAAATTACAAATTAATACAAGTTATGATGACAAACAAGGGTTTTTAATGATAACTTTAACTCCAATTGATGGAACTGAAATTCCAGGTGTGGATACTGAAATTGTTATGTCATATAACACATTCCAAACTGATCCAAATGGTTTATCTAATGTTGATATTAATGATACATCTAAATTTACTTCAAATTTCAGTTTCAAAACTTATTCTGCAAGTAATACAAAATCACCTTCATCTGTTACAATCAATGATTTGGTAAGTGGTGGATTATTGGATGCAAATTTCCAAAATTGACTTGCAAATGATTTAGCAACAATAACTTTAACTCCATCAAATTTAACTGGTACTTTAAAAGTTTCTGTTACTTTAAAAAATTATTCTGAAAATAGTTCTATTACTCCATTAAAAACATTCACTACTAACATTGGTGGATTTGCAACAAGTGGTCAAAGTGCAAATATGATAGTTTGAAAAACTAATGATGATGAAGTTTTAAAACAAAAATTACCAAGCATAATAGTAGAAGCTGCTACAAATACTGCTACTGCTAATGCTGGTAACCAAACAGACAGAATGAATTTTGAAAAATTATTATACTTTGCAAATATTTCAGATGATCTTAAAACAAAACTAGATGCTAATCCAGCTATGGTATCAGCTTTAACAGTTCAACCAGATGATAAAAGTGGGAACTTAATTGTGACTGTTGTTATTGTTGAGAATGGAATTTCAACTGTTTATACAAACACATTAACTGGGTTAGGAACAAGTGCATCTTTACAACCTGTTATAACATTTAATGTTGATGACGCATCTGGTAATAATGCAATCTTAAATAGTTTAAGAGAATTAAATCCATCAAAAATTTCTATTGAAAATTCAGGTTTGTTACAATTGTTTACAATTTCTGATTCTTCACCAAATTACATTACTTCAATTGATTTAAGTTATGATGACTTTGGAGGAACACTTACAATTAATGTTACTGTTAAAGATGCATCAGGACTTGAATTAGCTACAAACTCTAGAACTTATACAGGTTTTTCAACTGTTAAAGATACTTCTAAAGGTACAAATTGAGGAATTGTAGCAGCAGCAATAATTGTTCCGTTAGTTGTTTTATTGATTCCAGTATTATTAGTTGGACAAATTCAACAAAGAAGAAACATGAAAGCAATTGCAAAAAGATTATCTACAAGATTGAAAGAAGAACAAGAAAGAGAAAAAAGATTGAAAAAACACCAACTTTTACTTTCTCAAAAAAACAGATAATTATTTTGTGTTAGAAACTATGAAAAAATGAAAGCATAAAAAGTTTTCATTTTTTTCATTATCATACTTTTTAATTTTTTATTAAATTTTTTGAAAAAATTGGATTTTGAAATTTGATTTTTGCAAAATTAAAGTTTATCATTAATTTACACAATAAAAAATGGACAGGAGGATTTAATATGAACAAGAAAAAAATATTAGAATCTGTGCTAGTTGGAACTTCAGCACTTGCAATAGGTGTGGGTGTTGGTGTCCCTGCTGCAATAGTTTCAAATCAACAATCTTCTAACATTGATATAAAAGACAATAATAAGGGCACTGAAACTCCAAGTGATGAAAATACAAATATTGAAACTCCAAGTGATGAAAAAGAAACTGAAAAACTTGCTAGTGCTCCACAGCAAGCAATTTATGAAGGAGTTATTAATTGGGGTGAAGCAAAAGACAAAGATACTTTAAATGATTATCTATACTCAAAATTTCATGAAGGAACTTCACAATCTTATGATGTGTTTAAAGATTTACTTGAAAACAATAGTGAGTTTGCAAATGTTAATATTGAATATGTAGAAAATTCAGCAAATTATGAAAGTAGTTCTTTTGAAATTAAAGTTACTCCAATCCAAGATTATTCTTGAAATGACAAAACAAATGAATCTAAAAATATTTTAGTAGAAATACCAAATTTAGATAAAACTGAATGAACTTCAATTGTTCCACAAAGTTTATCTTATTCAGTAACAATTGATGGAAAAGATGTGAAAAACACTAGTCAGTTAAATACATATTTATCAAATAGTTTTAGTAGTTCAAATTTAAACTTAGATACAAAATTAGATGCTAAGTTAATTGATAATTCAGCTTCTTTTGAAAACAAAAATTTTAAAGTTGCAGTTGCTCCAAAATCTGGATTTGCTTGAACTGATGGTTCATCTAAAGCAGTAGAAGTTACAGTTAGTGTAAAAATTAGTGAATTAAAATATGATGCTGCTTCTATTTCAAATGATAACTATAAAGTTAGTCTTAATTTAAACCAAGTTTCAAATAGTAAAGCTTTTAATGAATATTTAATGAAAAATTTTAGAGCAATGGATTTAGAAAAATTTGCTTTATACAAAAATGTTGAAATTAAATATGTAGAAAATTCAGCAAGTTATGATGCAAACCAATTCAAAGTTTCTATTACTCCAGTTGCTGGACATGCTTTTAGTGATGATAAATCAATTGAACCAAGAATTAGAGTAGTAAATGGAGGATTAAACAAGGACTTTGCTAACTTTGATACTAAAACACTTGCACAAACTAGTGGTGTATTTAAAGATGCTCCTTATTTAATTGTTACAAATAATAATGATGCTGCTATAACTTATTCAATTTCTAATTGATCTTATGATTGAGAATTTTATAGAAACTTAGAAGGATGAAGTACATACTGATGCATTTCAACAGACTCTGGGAAAACATGAGAAAGAGCTGGGTATGGTAAATCAGTAACAGTTAATAAAGCAATGCTTCCTGATTCTGGATTATTTTTAAGATATGAAATTGAAGCCAAAGAAACTGATGTCTCAGTTTTTGGTGAATCAGATTCATTTATTGCTTATCGTACACTTCCTATTAAAGTACTTAACTAAGAAAAATAACATTGATTTCTTTTTTGAAAAATCAATGTTATTTTTTTAATATTTTAAGTTTTGATATATTGGAAATTTTTTAGTAATTTCATTAACTTCAGTTTTTATTTTTTTAATGATTTTTTCATCACCTTGACTATTAATAATTTCATGAATTCAATTTGCAATTTTTTCAAATTCTTTTCTTTTAAATCCCCTAGTTGTCATTGCAGCTGAACCTATTCTAATTCCAGAAGGAGTTTTTGCTGGGTTTTTATCATAAGGAATTAAATTTTTATTTACTACAATGTTTGCTTGTTCAAGTCATTTTTCTACTAAATCACCTGTAATTTGTTTTGATGAAAATAAATCTATACTTAACAAGTGATTATCACTTCCATTTGCAACAATTTTATAACCCTTTTCTTTTAGTGAGTTAACTAGTTGACTTGTGTTTTCAATAACATCTTTTATATAATTTTTAAAACTTGGTGTATCTGCTTCTTCAAAACAGATGTATTTAGCTGCAATTACATGCATTAGTGGTCCGCCTTGTGTCCCTGGGAAAACAGCACTATTAATTTTTTTACTAAGTTCTTCATTGTTAGTTAAAACCAATCCACTTCTAGGTCCTCTTAATGTTTTGTGAGTTGTTGTTGTTACAATATCTGCATAAGGGAAAGGATTCATGTGATAACCAGCTACTATTAAACCAGAAATGTGTGCAACATCTGCTAATAAATATGCATTAACAGAATCTGCAATTTCTTTAAATTTTTTAAAGTCAATTTTTCTTGAATAGTTAGAAGCTCCACAAACAATTAATTTTGGTTTTATTTTATTTGCTTGTTCATAAATTGCTTGATAATCAATTTCATGAGTTAAAGGATTTACCCCATAGTGATAAGCTTCATAATTTTTACCTGATATACTAACTTTTGATCCATGTGATAGATGACCACCTTCATTTAATCCCATTGCTAAAATTTTGTCATTTGTTGAAAGTAAAGCCAAATATGCTGCAATATTTGCTTGTGTACCAGAATGAGGTTGAACATTTGCAAAATTACAGTTAAAAATTTTTTTTGCTTTTTCTATTGCTAACTTTTCAATTTCATCAGCAAATTCACATCCAGCATAATATCTTCTTGATGGATAACCTTCACAATATTTATTTGTAAAAATACTTCCAGTTGCTTCTAAGATATCTTCACTTACATAATTTTCAGATGCTATTAAATCAATATATTGTTGCTGTCTGTTTAATTCCTTACTTAAAATTTGTTTTAAAACTGTATTTTTCATTTTTCCTCACTGTTAAATCTTTTATATTTCTATACTTTGATTTTATAAATAAGGGTTAATTTTTAAAAAAATTTAGTATTTTTTATTAACTTTTTACTAAAAATGGACAAAAAAAGTCATTTTTTTGTAAAAAAATGAAAAATTTTTTATTTTTTTTAGAATTTTTTGTTTTTTTATGCTCTAATAATATTGCGCAATAATGTTAAATCATTTGAACTTGATATTGCGCTTTTCGCTAATTTTTATTTTTAGTCAAAAGAATAAAAAGCCTGGTCACCTGATAGCCTGGTGGGTGACAATTCTTGAGAATGAAAAAATAAAAAACAAGGTAGCGTAACAGAATAGCAATTCGCTGATTCTGTGTCGGGCAGTTTTGGTGTCATATAATAGTCACTGAAAATAGAACCTATTCTTGGCCGGATA
The DNA here is from genome assembly GCA_947174035.1 of uncultured Mycoplasma sp. Lineage (GTDB taxonomy): Bacteria > Bacillota_I > Bacilli_A > Mycoplasmatales > Mycoplasmoidaceae > Malacoplasma. The sequence continues at coordinate 11,990 of CAMWHH010000004.1, forward strand.
AAGTTCTATTGGATGGGATTTAAAAATGGTAAGGGCCACCTGATGCGTTGTGATGTTATAGTTACTGAGTTTGGTATTGGTTTGTTTAAGAGAAAAGTTTCCCTTATTCATAATACATGCTAAAAACTTATTGGTGAAATTTCAGCGATATCTTTTATTTAAAAGATTGGTATTGTGCACCGGTTACCTCAAAAGGGTAGCAAAAGTGAGTAGATTTTGAAGGACTCTTAGGGATAAAGAGTCCTTCTTTTATTTTCTTCATAATTTAGTGGTATATTAATTAATATGAAAAAGAAAGTAGTAATAGGAATTTCAGGTGGAGTTGACTCTGCTGTTGCAGCTTATCTTTTAAAGGAACAAGGATATGATGTAACTGGTGTTTTTATGCAGAATTGAGATCCATATATTAACAATGAATCAAAAGATTCTAGTAAGAAAAATTTAAATGTTTGTGAAGCTGAATATGATTTTCAACAAGCAAATTTAGTTTGTGAAAAACTAAATATTCCATTGCATAGAGTAAATTTTATAAAAGAATATTGAACTATGGTTTTTGAACCCTTTTTAGCTAAATATAAAAAAGGACTAACACCAAATCCAGATGTTTTATGTAATAAATATATCAAGTTTGGTACTTTTCATGATTATTGTGTAAAAAACTTTAATTGTGATTTTGTAGCAACAGGTCATTATGCAAAAGTTAATTATGACAAAGAACAAGATGTTTATCAACTGTTAGAAGCATATGATGATGAAAAAGACCAAACTTACTTTTTGTGCTTTTTAAATCAAGATCAGTTATCCAAATCACTTTTTCCTTTATCTGATTTAACAAAAAAAGAAGTGAGAGATATTGCAAATAAATTGGATTTACCAAATTGAAATAGAAAAGACTCTACAGGAATTTGTTTTATAGGTGAAAGAAATTTTAGAACTTTTTTAAAAAATTACATCAAAAACAAAGAAGGTCCAATAATTGATATTGATACAGATGCAACAATCGGAAAACATGAAGGTATACATTTATATACAATTGGTCAAAGAAAAGGTTTGAATTTAGGTGGTAATGAATCTAAATACTTTGTATGTAAAAAAGATCCTAAAACTAATTCTATTTATGTATCAAACATAAATAACAAAGACAAACATTTAAGTTCTAATCAAGTAACTTCAAAAAATTTTAATTGAATAAGTTACATACCAAACAATAATAATGTTGAATTAAGATTTAGACATACTAAAAATAAAGTTATTGGAAAATTTAATATTTTTCCAAATGAATCAGTTGCATTTTGTTATGAAGATTCAATGGCTGTTACAACTGGCCAATATGTTGTAGCTTATCAAAATGGTGTTTGTTTAGGTGGTGGAGAGATTAATAAAGTTATTTTAAACAACCAACACCATTTAAAAATATAAAATAGTACTAATAGGAAATTATTTTTGAATTTTAAAAATATTAATAACTATAATTAAAATTATATTGTTAATATTTTTTATTCAATGGAGCAAAAGATGAAAAAAAGAATAGGTTATGGAACATTTCAAGTTCGTGATGTTAACATTTTAAAAGAATGTATAAAACAAGCAGTACTAAGTGGATATGATTTTATTGATACTGCTCATGTTTATAGAAATGAAGAAGAAATTGGAAAAGCAATTAAAGAATTAGAAAAAGAAGGATTTAATCATAAAATCGTTATTCAAACAAAAGTATGACCACAATTTTATGATAATGTTAAAGATGCAATTTTATTATCTTGTCAAAAACTACAAGTAAAAAAATTAGATATGTGTTTATTACACAGAAGACACTTTAATTTAAATATGGATATTTCTGCTTGAGAACAACTGATTCAGTGTAAAAAAGAAGGGTTAGTTGATGAAATTGGTGTTTCTAATTATGATAGAGATGCATTAGATATAATTTACCAAAGAACAAGAGTTTATCCTACTTCTAACCAAATTGAATTATCAGTAAATAACTATCGTGCTGATCGTGTTGCTTACAATAATTCTAAAAATATTGAAATACAAGCTTGAAGCCCTTTAGGTGATATTGAAAATAATCAAAAAAATCCATTATTGATTGAAATGAGTAAAAAATATGGAACTGATGTTGCAGGAATTTTAATTGCTTTTATTGGAACATTAGGTCACAGTATAATTGTTAAAACAAGTTCAGTTCAAAGAGTTATTAATAATATAAATTCATTTCAAATTAAATTAGATGACAAAGATGTTGAAGAACTAAAAAAATTAAATACTTTTAAAATCAAATTCTCTGAAGGTTTTGTATACGATCTTGAAGACTAATTAAGGTTTGTTAAAATGAAAAAAAAGAATATTTTTGAATTTTTAAAAAAACGTGGGTATATTTACCAATGTTCTAATTTTGAAAATGTTGAAAAAGAACTTCAAAAAGGAATTTCTTTTTACATTGGTTTTGATCCAACTGCTGATAGTTTACATGTTGGCCACTTTTTAACAATGATGGCTATTAAACATCTACAAGATGCTGGTAATAATCCGATTTTAGTAGTGGGTGGTGGAACAGGTTCTGTTGGTGACCCTTCTGGAAGAAGTGAAATTAGAAAACTTTTGGATAGAAAAACAATTGATCACAACTGTGAATGCTTAAAAAAACAAATGTCAAAGTTTGTTAGGTTTGAAGGTAAAAACAAAGCAATCATGCTTAACAATGCTGATTGATTATTAAAAATTAACTGAATTGATTTTTTAAGAGAATTTGGTGTTTACTTTTCAGTTAATAAAATGTTGACAGCTGATGCTTTTAAAACAAGATTTGAACAAGAGTCTGGACTTTCATTTTTAGAGTTTAACTACATGATTATGCAAGCTTATGATTTTTATTATCTAAATCAAAATTACAAAGTTGTTTTACAAATGGGTGGAAGTGATCAATGATCAAATATTTTAGCAGGTGCTGATTTAATTAGAAGAAAAGCAAACAGTGAAGCTTATGCTTTAACTTTAAATTTACTTACTAAACACGATGGAACAAAAATGGGTAAGTCAGCAAGTGGTACTGTTTGATTAGACGCTAATAAAACTAGTCCATATGAGTTTTATCAATATTGATTAAATATTGATGATTTAGATGTTGAAAAATTATTGATGTTATTAACTGAAGTTGATGAATCTGTTATTGCAGATTTATGTAAAGAAAAAGGTAAAAAAATTGTTGAAGCAAAAAAAGTTCTAGCAGCTGAAGTTACTAAAATGATTCATGGCGAAAAAGAACTTGCAAAAGCAATTGAGCAATCAAAAGCAGCATTTGAAAATGTTGGGCAAAATTTACCAACTATTGAACTAAATAAATCAGATTTAGAAAAAGATAATTCAATTGCAAATATTTTAGTGTTAACTAAATTATCACCTTCAAAAGCTGAATCTAGAAGATTGATTAGTGGGAATGGAGTATCAGTTAATGATACAAAAATAACTGATGTTAATTCAAAAATTAGTGATTTAAAAATTGACCAAAACAATTTTGTTATTCATAAAGGTAAAAAGAATCACCTTAGAGTTCTTGTTAAATAAGAAAAATAAAATAGTTTCAAATTACATAGAATTGTAATGGAACTATTTTTTTTTTTTTTTTTTTTTTTAAAAAAAAATAAAAAAAAAGGATAGCTTACAAATTTTTTATTAAGTTTTTTTACGTTATTTGGTAAATATATGTAGAAAAAGAAAAAT
>CAMWHH010000005.1 GCA_947174035.1 uncultured Mycoplasma sp.
AATTATGGATATTAAATGTGCTACTATAGTGTTGCACTTCAAATTTCACTCAAGGCTCTCATTACTTTATTAGTAATAAGAGTTAATATAGTTTTTTATTTTTTTGCTTTTTTTGCAGGTTTTGCTTTTGATTTAGAAGATGTTGATTTTGATTTAGATAATAGTTTTTTATTTTTTCCAACAAGTTTTTTGTTTTCTTTAGTAACAATAGGTTTGCTAGCAACAGGTTTTTTAGTTTTTGCTTTTTTAACTATTTTCTTTTTTTCTTTTTTCTTTTTAGCTTCAACAATAATCGGAGGATTTTCAGGATTTTTTGATGGTTTTTTCTTTTGTGAATATTTAACCATCGGTTTTAAATAAACTTTTTTAGATTCTTCTTTAACTGATTTTTTTGAATCTTTATCTACTTTTTTAGAAACTGATTTTTTTGCTGAACCCTTATTAATTAAAACTTTAATTCCCGGTCCCATAGTTGAAGAAATGTTTATTTTCTCCATAAAAATACCTTTTACAGCAGCAGGTTTTTTTGAATTAATAAAACTAATTAAAAATTCAACATTTTCTACAATTTTTTTTGTATCAGCATTTGTTTTTCCAACAACCATATGGATGTTCCCATAATTATCTGTTCTATACTGACTAATTCCTTTTTTAAATTCAGATATTGTTTTTGACAAATCAGTAGTAACATTACCGTTTTTAGGATTTGGCATCAATCCTCTAGTACCTAGTATTTTACCTAATTTACTAAGTTCAGGCATCATCTTAGGAGTAGTAATAATTAAATCAAAATCTAATCAACCTTTGCTAATTTCAGCAATAGTTTCAGAATCACCTGCATATGCAACACCTAAATTCTTAGCATCCTTTTGAGTTAAACCTTTGTCTAAAACTAAAATTCTTTTTTCTTTTCCAAAAAAATAAGGAAGACTAACTGTTCCTCTCAATTGTTGGTCAGATTTAGTAGTGTCTAAATTTAATTTAATTGCTATATCTATTGAAGATAAAAATTTAGTTTTTGAAGATTTTTTTGCTAGTTCAACTGCTTCTTCGATTGAATAAAACTTTGTTTTATCAAAATCAAAAGCTGGTTTTTTAGATGCTAAAGGTTTTGTTTTTGCTTTATTTTTTTCAGTTTTCATAATTATTTTTTACCTTTCCCATCTTTATGTACAACAGGATCTACACCTTCAATTTTGATACCCATTTGTTTAGCAGAACCTGCAACCATTCTTAATACAGCTTCTTCATCATTAGCATTAGTATCAACTAATTTTAATTTAGCTATTTCTAAAGCTTTTTCTTTGCTGATGATAGCAACTGTTTCAGTTTTTGAATTTTTTGCACCAGATTTAATATTTGCTGCTTTTTTAAGCAACATTGTTACTGGTGTAGTTTTAATTTCAAAATTAAAAGATTTATCTTTATAAGCAGTGATAATACACGGAATAACTTCACCGTTCTTATCTTTAGTTTTTTCATTAAATTGCTTAGTAAATTCACCCATGTTTATACCAATAGATGCTAATTGAGGTCCAGGTTTTGCTTGACCACCAATTAAGTTAACTTTAGCAATTCTTGTAATTTTTGGATCTTTAAAAGCCACAAGCAACACATCCTTTCTTAAATATATTCTCTACGTGGTTAATAGCGGAAAAATCCTCCCACACGCTTTAATTTACGTACACCAAAAAACATACGCTTTTATTATTATATAATAATTTACTTAAATAAAATTTAGTTTTTTAACAGTAATTTTTAAATATTTACTCATTAAAATTTTTCTATTCCATACTCTATAATTATCTTTTTTCTATAATAATCCCAACAACCTCTAATTTTGTGATATGACATATTTAACATCTTGCTCATTGATTCATATGTGTAACCTTCTTTTTTTAATTTGTAAATTTTTTTAAAAAGAACTGATTCACTTTTTTGTACACCATATTCAAATTCTTTAACAGTGTTAAAAATTTTGTTATAACAAACTAAGTTCATGTTTTCTTTGAAATTTTTTTCTCTTACAACTAAAAAATTCATCGGATTTTTTGACTTTTCTAATTTTCTGATTTCATTTCTAAAAAAATTGTATACAGAATAATAAAGTCATGGAATTGCATCGCTTTTATGAAATTTATAATTTTCAATTAATTCTCAAAACTTGTAATAACCCATTTGTATTAAATCTTCAGATTCTACAAATTTAAATTTTTTAGTAATTAATTTAATTGCTGTTTTTGAAATTAAATTAAAATAAAGTTCATTCAAAACATTTTTTAAAAATAATGTTTTATCAAATCTATATAAATAAATACACTCATTTCAATTAACTAAACCATCTTTATAAATTTTTTTTGACATAATTACAATATAAATTGCAAATAATAAATAGCAATAGCACAAGAAGACGCCACATTTAAAGATTGAACATCATCAGTCATTTCAATTTCAACTAAAAAATCTGATTCTTTTTTAATTAGTGATGAAATTCCTCTATTTTCATTTCCTACTATCAAAACCAAGTTTTTAATATCTGTTTTAAATTCTGATAATTTTATTGATTTTTCATCTAATGCAGTAGAAATTGTTCAAAAACCTTCTTTTTTTAATTTGTTAAGTGTTTCAAATAAATTAGTTGCTTTATAAAAATTTAAATAATTTGCTGCACCCAAACTAGTTTTCAAAACTGTATCTGAAATTTGAATTTGGTTATTTTTCTTAAAAATTACGCCTGCAACATCAAAAGCTTTACAAGTTCTACAAATTGCTCCAAAATTACCAGGATCTTGAATTTCATCTAATACTAAAATAATTTTTTTCCATTTTCTATTGGTATTAACTTTTTCCATAAATTCATCAAAATTTGTAGTTATTCCAAAAGGATCAGAATTTGAAATTCCCATAATATATTGATGATTTATATCATATTCATTAAAAAAACTTTTTTCTACCTTGTGTAAAATAATGTTTTTTTGTTTCAGTAAAAAAATTTCATCAAAATATGAAACATAATAAATTTCTTTCAAATCATTTTTATAAAAAGCATCTAAAACTGCTTTTTTACCAAAAAATTTTTTCATAACACATACCCAATTTACAATAATTTTTTTTCTATTAATTTTTCTCTAATTGCATCTGATTTTTTAAACTCTTTTTTATTTTTTAAATCATCTCATTCTTTTAGCATTGTTATTTCTTGATTGTTGTGGATATTAGGATATATTATTCCTAATATGTTTTTTAACAAATAAGAAGTGTTAAAAAGTAATTCATTTAATTCTTCATATTTTTTTTGTTTAAGTAGAGTATGACCATTTTTTATTTTTTGTAAAATAAAAGAAATTTGATTTGGGAAATTAAATGAATTTTCTAGTTCAAAAATATATTCTTTTTTAAAATTTAATAAATCTTTAAATTTATTTTCAATAATTAAATAACTTTTAAAAACATTTAAACTATAGATAATTGACTCAAGTTCATTTTTTGAATTATTTAAATTTTCAGTAGTGAAATTTAAAGGATTTGAAAAATTTGTTTGATAAAAAAATCACCTAATTGTATTAGCAGATTCAGTTTTTAAAAGATCTTTTGCTAAAATAAAATTTTGAAGTGATTTTGACATTTTTTCATTATTGATATTTAAATGTCCTACATGCATTCAAATTCTTGCTAACGGTTTTCCAACAACTGCAATATTTTGAATATTTTCATTTTCATGATGAGGAAATTTTAGATCAACACCACCTCCGTGAATATCAGTTTGAACACCTAAATATTTATTTATCAAACAAGCACATTCAGTGTGTCATCCTGGTCTTCCTTGAGAAAATTCTGTTTCCCAATTTAAGCCTATATCTGTTTTTTTTCATAAAACAAAATCCTGACTATTGTTTTTGTTTGAGTTTAATTGTGATTTTTCTCCAATTAGAAGGTCGTCAATTTTTTTATTAGAAATTGTTCCATATTGGTTGGATTTTAATGTATTAAAATAAACATCACCATTCTTAAAATATGCAAAATTATTTTCCATTATCTTTTTAATATAATTTTCAATATCTTTTATATGAGTAGAAACTTTGGGAAACAACATGTTTTGTTTATGTATATTTAAAACATCTAAAATTTCTAAATATTTTTTTTCATAAAATTCTGCTATTTCAAATTCTGTTTTTTGTTCTTGTAAAGCTTTGTTAATAATTTTGTCATCAATATCTGTTATATTATGAATAAAAATAACCTTATATCCTAACTCAATCAATAAACGGTTTAAAACATCAAAAGTAATAATTGGTCTTAAATTACCAATATGAACATGGTTGTAAACTGTAGGACCACAAACATACATTTTTACTGTTTTGTTTGTAGAACTAACTTCAACATTTTGTTGAGATATATAATCATAAAGTTTCATATTAATAATAAATTTAGTTACTACTAATTATATTAATCTTTATTTAACTTTTTTAGAGAAGAAATTAATTTGTTTAGCTTATTGTCAAAAATTTCTTCAAAATAATCTTTTGAGTCAACTAATTTGTTTATTTCTTGTAAACTTGTGTTTGAACTCAAATAATTAAATTTTTCTTTATTACTCATTTGAATTTATTCCTTATTTTTTTTGTTAAAAATTAAATGAATTTCTAACCTGTAAAAATTATAAAAATCTTTTGATTACTCTATATTTCATATTTAAGTTAAAATTCTTTCAAAAAACTTTCCAAAAACTTTAAAAATTAAATAAAAAACAACTCTTATTTTTATAAAAGTTGTTTTTTGTTTTTAAATGTCTTCTTCTATAACTTTGATTTCACCAAAATATGTATCAGATGTTGTGTCATACATATCAAAATCAATTGTTTTAGTAGCATCTTTAATTCTTTCGTTTTCAGTTGGAAGATCAATTAAGACTTTGTAGTCATAATGTTGTGTATATGCAAGATTTGAACCATTATATAAGTGTTTATATAAAACAGTTATATACTTATGAGACAAAGCTCTTTCATCTTCAATTAACACACCATCTAAATCATTATTTTTACAAATTTGTTCAATGTAATCATTTTCAATCTCACCACCATAAATGATTGGTAAATTATTTCCAATGTGATAACCAAATTTATTTCTTAAAAATTCTCTAATAATTTTGATTGTGTCAAAAACAAATTTTTCATCAAATCTTGTGCTTATTTCACCTAAAAATGTAGGTTTATAAACTAAATAAACTTTATCGATTAAGTCTAACCCATCAATACCATCAAAAATTTGATTAATTTGTAATTTTAAATTTTCTTTAGTATTTTCTTTTGATAAATCAACTCTAGTTTCTTCAATAAAAACAACAGCTTTGATATCATTTTTAATTAACTTATGTAATTTAGCATTAATTTGATAGTTTTTTTCTTTGAAATCTAATTTAGCATCTGGATGACCAATTAAAGTTGTTTTGATTCCATAATCTTTTAGTTCAATTCAAGAAACACTACCAGTGTGATTACCTAAAGAGGGAAGTGAAATATTTTGTGCGATTACTTCAATATTTTTTTCACCAACTAAACCTAAACTAGGAATAATTCCTAAATATGAAGGTGCAACCATAACTTTTACATTTTCAAAATTAGAAATATTTTTAAAAAATTTATTTATAGATATGAAGTCAGCACTCATTTTTCAATTTGCTATTAAAACTTTTTGTCTCATATTATTACTCCTTACTCTTTACTAATTTGATTAGCTTGCTTTCAAATTTCACTTAATTGATTGTATTGTCTTACTTTATTTTTATCTAATTTCAATCTTCTTTCTTCTTCAACTAAAATTTGTGCATCTACTGCAACATCTTCTAAGAAATTATCAACATTTAAATGTTCATCAATTCTTTTTTGAACTCAACTCTTAGTTAAATCATATTCTGGTTTAGTACTGATTCTTTCATTGATGTCATCAACAACAATTGGATTTCCATTTTCATCAAGTTCTACTTCTTCATTCTCTTCATCTTCAGATTCAGGATCTTTTCATTCAATAGTTACATTATCAAATTCTTTATATAAATTTGCATAATGTGAGAATCTTTCAGCAAATTCTTCTTGTCTATGTAATTCAACATTTTCATCAAATTCACCTTCATAAACAATTGCTTCTTTAGCTAAATTGATTTTATTTTTATAGTTCATGTCAAATTTATAAACAATTTTTTTGTTTTCTGTATTTAAAGACTTAGCATGATTTTTTAAGTCATTATTATACAGTTTATATACACCAACTATTTTTGCTGTTAAAGGGTTTAAACTGATTGCTGGAGCAGTGAATATATTAGAAGCATCATATTCTTTATTTTTTTCATTTAAGTAATTAATGTTTTCAATATATTTTTGATTAAATAAATCAATATTAGGTTTGTTTTCGTTTACAACTTGAACAACTTCTTGAAAATAGTCATAGTAAGAAACTGTTGCATATAATTTTTTTTCATTTTCAATTTCTTTATCACTTTTTTCTTCAATAAATTCTTCTTCATCGTTGTTACCAATACCATCAATTGCATTTAAATCAACTTTATTAGCAACATAATTTTCAAAAACTTCTTGAACATCATTAGCTACTAATTCATAAAATTGTGTTATTGCTAGTGCATCATTTGTTTTTAAAATTTCAAGTTCAGCTTTCTGAATTTTTTTGAAATATAAGAAAGGTAATGTGTTTGAATATACTCTATTAACTACTTGTTCGTTTTTTGATAAATCAAAAGTTCTGTTTACATTTTGTAATAAATTAAATTTAATTGAATTAATTCATTTGTCATTTCTAACAAAATTAGTTGTTCAAATTTTCTTGTCAAAATATTTGTTAGAAAGTTTAGTAATTTTTTGTAACTTAATTTCTTTATCAAAAAATGTTTGGAATGTTTTTTTATAATTAATATCTAAACCAACAAAATCAATTTTGTTATATTCAACATAATCAATTAAAATGTTGTAAAGTTTTTTACGAGTTTCTGGTGTCAATAAAACTTTTTCATGAATTTTAACAATTTCTTTTAGTACAACATATTTTTGTTTATCACTTATAAATTGTGGGTCTTTAGAAAATTCACTATAAAAATTCAATTGATTTTTTTCAAAGTTTTGTATTAAATCATCTGAAAGAGTTTCTTTTCAAATATCAAAAGCATCATTTAAATTTTCTTCAATTTTAACTTTTGTAAAATTTGGATCAATCAAAGAAGTATAGAACAACTTATTATCTAAATCTAATGATTCAAGTGTTGATAAGATTGAAGAATAAACACCTAAGAAATTACTTTTAATTTTTTTAGCTGATAAATCTCCATTAGTAAAAACAAAAGGAACAGGTGATGATTTATTTTGTGGAATAATATTTAAATGCTTATCTAACATTTTTTCAGCTGCACCATAAGCTGATGTTAAAGCAATAATATTTCCAGTACATCTACAGAAATTAATTAATCTTCCTAAATGTTTATCAAAATTTTCTATTGTTGCTATCAATTGGTTTAAATCTGCTGATCTTGCAGCTTCTGCAATCATTGGAGCTAAAACAAAAATAACATCATATTTACCAATTGCATCAATTGTTTTGTCAATCAAAATTTTTGATGATAAAGAAAAATAATCTTTATCTGTACTACTATAAGGAGTTGATAATACTTTTCTTTCAATGTTTGGATTTTTTAAATTTGGACCAAAAAATTTATTTATAAAACCTTTTTTATGGTTCATTCCTAAAACAAGGGCTTTGTTATTATGTTTTGCAATAACATTTGTTAATAAATTATCTTCTCTTCCATTAATTGGGTTTGGAAAAAATAATGCATCCATTTCAGTACCATAAATAGGTGCTAAACTTGATAAATAAATTCCTTTAAGTTTTTGTTCAGTTTTTATCATTCTTGCTAGTGTTGCAAAATCATCTGGATCACTGTTCAAAAATAAAACTATATCTTTTTTAGATAAGAAGCAATCATCAATTAAACCATTATAAGCAGGTTCAATATTAGCATCCATTATTTGGTTAGCTAAATTTTCACTTAAATATTCAGTAGCACCACTAAATGGCTTTTCACCTAATCCACAAATAGTTTCAAAGTAATTCATAACATGAGCATTATCTAAATATGAATGACCTTTTTTACCAAAAACATGGTTTCTTCCTGCAAGTGAAATAATTGGTGTATTTCTTTTTAATAAGAATTTTGAAAACTCTTCTAAATTTTCACTAAAACTATAAACTCTTTCTTCTTGTCCATCACCAATTAAATGTAAAACTGGTTTTAAACCTTTTTTAATTAAAATATTAACAATGTAATATAAATTAGTTAGATTTAGCTTAGTGTTGTTTTTAGATAGCATTGAAAAAATATGAACTAATTTAGAATTTGTTTCATTTGATCTATTTATTAATTTATCAAAGATATCTAAATTATGTAAAGACTTACTAGCTATTTGTTCATTCAATAATTCCAAATATGTTTTAATGTCTGTTTGACCATAAAACATTTCATAAAAGTTTGAATCTACATCTCTTTTAACAGAAGGATGACTCTTTTTAGGTATTAATACATCTTTTTTTCTATCATTTGCAAGGATTGCTCAAGGATAAATACCAGAAATTAAATAATTAATATTAGGCTTATTAGCTAATTTTAAATAATTTCCTTTTCATTTTTTGTTTAATCCTATACCTTCAGTAACAAGAAATACTAGAGTGTTTTTCATATTTTTTCCCTTTCTTATATAGCAGTGTTTAATTAAAATCTATCACTGTCTAGTTTTAATAAGTCTTCAACCTTATTAACTTCAACATATCTTTTCTTTTTGCTTTCTTCAGACAATCTAACATCAAGAACTTTAGATAGTTTTTTAACATCTTTTCTAGTCTTAAATAAGACAATGTAAAGAATTGGTGTAAGTAATAATAGAATTGGAACTATAACTGCAACTATAACAATTAAAATATTTGTTCCATCATATCTAATAGGTGCTGTTGCAAATCCTGTATAACTTCTTTCAGTAGAAGCAACTACAACTCCACTTTTATATAAATTAACTGTTATCTTTAATGTCCCTTGAATATCATCATAAGTAGTAAGAACTTCTTTTTCTAAATCGTTTCCTAAACTAATGTTTAATAAAGAAGCAATTTGTTCATCTGTTAAATTAGATGGAATAGTGTTTTTTAAAGCTAAAGCTGCTTCTGAAGTGTCAAGAGCTAAAGAAACTGAATAATCAGCATTTTGTAAAGTAAATCCAGAAAGAATACTACTATAGTTATATGTTGATCCATTCATTGTGATTCTTGCATACATTGAAAGAGTACCTTGTGAATCATTTGGAGTTATTGAAAGTGATAGTGCATCAGGATTTTGCTGAATTTCTTCTGCTAAACTAACAGACAATGAGTTTGATAAATTAGAAACTAATTGTAGTTTTTCTAAATCTGTTTGTGCTGAACTTTCAATTAAACTAAGTGCATTTGATGCTGTAGAAGAAGTAAGAGCAGCATTTGATGTAGTTAATTCATAAAAAGATTTTCAAATAATACTATCAATTGAACTTTGGATTCCAGATTTCAATCCATTAGTTAAAACTGTCGAAAAAGATTTTTCTGGAATTTTAATTGTTTTAGTTGATCCTTCACTTTCTTGTTGTTCTCATCAATCATAGAAAGTTATAGTAACTTGAATAGCACCTGATGAACTCATTGGAACAACATCAATTTTATGACTTAATTGTTGAGCTGAATTTTCAAAAACAAATAAGTTTGGAAAGTTAGTTTCTAAATATGAAGCTGTTATTTGTGACGGTTTTAAAGCATCAAAAGCATTAACATCAATGTTACCTCATGAGAACTTTGGCATTGCTGTTGGTGCACCTGATTGGTTTGTGTTAGATGTAGCAAAACCTGAAAATTCACAAGAATATGAAGATAATAACCCATTTATTTCTTCATTGAATCTAATTCCTATTGTTAAAGTTCCTAGTGAATCATTAGGATTTATAGTTAAAGTAACAACACTTTTATTGTTTTCATCTAATCCTGCTATTATGTTAAATATGTAATTTGACATATCCATAAACAAAAATAATGCAGATTTATCATTGTTTATTAGCGAAAGAATAGAAGAAGGTGTTAGTGTATTTAAATTATATGTTGCAGCAGCCTGACCACTACCAACTGTATAAGTTGAATTTAATACTGTTTGATTATTAATAAAATCTAAGAAAACATTTTGATTAGTAGTGAAATCTTTTTTAAAAACTTGTGCAGTAACAAACGAATATCTTACATTAGTCTTGTTACCAATTTTTGGAATAATTGCAGTAACATACAAATATCCTTCAGAGTCAATTGGATATATTTGAATATTTGATGCCAAAGGTTTTTGAATTAAATCATTTGTTAATAGTTGTCTGTTTGAAAAAGCATCACCAAAAATTAAAAAGTCATTAATAATATCATCAGCTGTAATTTCTGAAGGTAAAGTTCCAGAGTATTTGTTTGTTAATGACGCTTTCAATAAAGAATTATTATTTAAATATTCATCAGTAACTAAATTAACAGAAGAATCTAATCCATTTAAAACATCAACATTAAAATAAGGATTATTTGATGAACCAATGTCTATAGATTGTGTGTAATTTAAAAGTAAATTACCATCAATTCAAACTGCATCTGATTTTATTTTTACTGTTAAAATACCAGCAGCATCATTTGGTTCTAAATACATCAAATAATTACCTGCATTTTCAATTGTTAGAATTTTTGATAAATCTTCTCTTGTAACTTGACTAGGTAATAAACTTGTTATTTCAGCTGTAACACTATTTCTATCAGCAACTGTTATAGAACAATCATCATTTATAAAAGTATAGTTATTAGAAGACAATCAAACACTAGTTGGATTTGTAGAGTCAATATTTCCATTAGATATTTTTCTAAGGTTTTGGTAAAAATTGATTGAAACTGTATAATTGTTTGAATCGCCAATTTTACTTACTGAACCAACCTTAGCATCAAAAATTGGTTGACCAAAAACTGAATCATATGAAGATACATTAAAAAATTGACTTGCATTTGTTTTAATAAAAGTTTGAAAACTTTCAGATGCAGAAGTGCCATTATCGCTAACTTTTTGGAAAAGAATGTTTGATGGAATTTCAGATTCAGACAATAAAGAAGAAGATGCAACAAATTCAGTTCTACTATTAATAGAATTTGTACCTAATTGACCAACTAAATTAGTTCCACTAAATTGAATAATTGAACCATCTGTCATTTGCGCATATCAACTAGCATCACCTGGTCTAGTAAATAAATTAAAAATTAATTTAGAATCAGTTGAATTTGCTGATAAGTTATTAAAATTATATAAAATTGTAATTGTACTGAAATCTGATCTAATTCTTACTGCTGTATTATTGCTTAACAGAGCAATAAAATCACCATTTGCAACATTTGATGAATTGTTATATAGATTACTTATACTTACAATATATGCATTACTAGTAGATGAAATTGTTGATAAAGTAGCTGGTGTTGAAGCATTAAATGAATTATCAGTGATATTACCATATAAATAAGTTGTAGTATTAGAGCTAGATAAAATTAGTGTTGTTCTAGAATTATTACTAGCAACAGTTGCAGCTAAATTATTTGTAGCAGTATTTGTTTTCATTAATGAAACTTGATCTGCAGATAAATTAACACTATATAAAGAATTTGAATTTATAACTACATTGTTCCCACCTGTAGCTACTCTCATAATTGTTACATAATTGTTAATGGCATTATTACCGTTTAAAGAATCTTGTTGAAAAACAAAATAAACAAAATTACTGTCAGTATAATATTGAGCAACTTTTGAAGTTAAAGTTGCACCTGTTTTATTAGTGTCAATGAAATAATTGTTAATTAAATTATTATCTAATGAAATTGTTTTTACATTAGAACTACTTCAGTTGTTAACATTAGTATCAGTTGATGAAAAACTTGTAGTAGTTAATTTAATACTATTAGTTGTTGTTGACCCACTTGTAGTAGAAGTAGATTCAACACCATATATAGTAATATTAAAACTACTAACTGAATTTACACCAATATAAAATTTAGTACCATCAGAAAAACTAGCATTTAGTTTAGTTGCTTGAACTTTACTTCCATCATCCACTTTAATTAAAACTGCATAATAACCATTATCACTACCTTTTGCAACACTAACAAAAAAAGCATTTCTGTTTAAATAAGAAGGTACATAAGTTATAGCTAAATATTCTTCAGCATAAACACTAGATGCTAAAGCATTATCAGTGTGGTTTCAAATTCTGCTACCATCAGACATTTTATAGTAAGAAATTCTATTAAATTTATCTGTTATTGAAGTACTTACAGTAGCAGAATTTGCTTTATAAGTAGATGCATTTGATGTTAAAAGTGCATAAGTAGATCCTGAATTATCAAAAGCAATGTTTTGAATAGGTGAACTTAAATTACTAGTATTCTGTAATTTGTTTCAAGGCAATAAATAAGAGGCACTAGTATCAGTATCTGCATTTAACTTACTTGAAACTCTAGAAAAATTATTTGAATTTTCTTCACTGTTGTAATTCGTATTAAATCTATTAGCTGCAACAAAAGTACCTGCAGCAAAAACTCCAGTTATACCAACAGCTAATAAAGATGCATAAATTCTTTTCTTTAATTTTTTCATACTAGTCACCTATTTAATTTTTTGTTTCTATATTTTTTTCTTCTTATTTAAATTAAATTTTTTTTCATCAATAGCATTTGTTTTGTTTTTGTTGTTTTCTTTACCCAACAAATTGTTGTGATAATCTTTGAAATTTCTTATTCTTGCTCGTCGTAGTAATAAAGATAATAGAACTACCCCTAATGTAACAGAAACTGTTGTTGCAACTGAAACACTAATAACAGCTGTTAAATTTTTAGGCGGATCAAACCTTGTTTCATTTTCAAAATAATTACTAATAAAACCTGTGATTCTTGTAGCAAAAACTCTATTAGTAGTATTTTCATCTTCCTGATTGAAAATTGGTACATTAACTTGAACTAATAAAGATGAATCGCTCAATATAGGTGTAATTTGAATATTGTTAAGTGATAAAGTACCATCTTGAAACATTCCAATATTACTTAAATAATAATCAACTACATCTTGCTTAGTAACTCTGTTCAATGGAATTGATAATAAATCTGAAGAAACATTGTCTTGTGGTAATCATGAAAATGAAACCACACCAGTTGTAGATTGACTTTTTGCAAAACCTGTAAAAAATTGTGAATATATATAATTATTAGGATTTGTAGTATTGTCTGTTTTTTTGCTTAAAAAGACAGTTAATGTTCCATTTACATCATCTGGTAACAAATTAATACTTAAATTGTTTTCATTTTCACCAATAACACTTGTAATAAATGATGTGTATGGAGAAACAGCTGCTGATGTAACTAAATTGTATGCAACATTAGAAGGGATGGTATTTGGAAAAGATGGGTTTTCATTGATGACAGCATCATTTGTTTTTCAAGTAATAGATAATACATCATTTTGATTTCCTGTAGCTTCATACTTGTAATATGGTAGGGTGAAAGATTGTTGAAAAACTTTAGTTTCTCCTGATCCATTTCAATTTTCAAACTCTAATCTTACAGTTATGGTTTTATTGTCTATTCCTGAAGAAGCTTCATAATTCCCTGTAGTTTCATTATAAGATGTGTTAGACTCAGGAACTGCATCCATTGGAGCATTAGTAGATGGTTTACCATATAAAATTGTTGCTTTTCTATTCATTGAATTAATAGTTGATGTTGTATTAATGAAATGATTTGTAAATAATCTTACAAATTCATTATTAACACTATTTTCATCTTTATTAGTGCTTGAAGGGTCACCAATATATTTATTCTTGTTAAATTCATTAACAATATCAGATGAAGCAGTAAGACCATAATTTGATAAAACATCAGCTGTTTTTCAAGAAAGAATTAAATTATTTGTAGGATTTTCATTAATTGCAAAAGTAGCAGCTGGTAAATTTGCTTCATATGTTGAAGAAACTATATGACCAGTAAAAATACTAAATTCATTGTAGGTAATAATTAATTGTAAACTTCCATCTTGATCATTTGGAATAGGTTCAATATTTGTAATCATTAAAGATGAATTCAAGTTTTTAATCTCTTGTAAAATACCTCCAGTGATTCCATCACTTGTATCTCCAGTACCAGTAACAGATGAATTATAGAAACGGAATGATTGCCCATTATATGAATAAGTTAAAATTGGCTTTGAATCTGTGCTTGATGCATTTTCTTTTAAACCTATACCACTATCAAATAAACCAATTAGTGCACTTGTTCCACCAAATGGACTAACAAATTGTGAAGGAGTTAAAGTTGAAACTTGTTGATTATTTCCAGAAACACCATCAAATAAAGAATTATCAGAAATTATTCAACTTCTAAAATTCTGTTCCATATTAATTTCGATAGTTTTTCTAGTACCATCAGCACCTAAAAAACCACCAATATATTTAGTAATTGTTATTTCTCTTTTATCAGTATCATTTGGCGCATCACTACCACCAGTTGATTCTTCAGGAAATCCATTTGACAATCAATCTGATTTAGATGTATTGTTAAAAATTATTTCAACTTTATATAAACCAATATTATTAGTTGTGCTATTCCCATTTCCATCAACAGCACTAACATTAATTTTTGTGTATGGTACATTACTACTTTCATTGCTATCAATAAGTGGAGGAAGAGTGTTTTTGTTAAAAAAATTATTTCAAATATCTTCAGCACTTAAAGTAGTTAAAGTAGAATTTAAAACATATTCTTTAATAGAGTCTTCAGAATTTCAAACTAAATTATATTTTTCTGCTGTAATTCAATTACTTAAATTATTTATTCTTGCTGTAGAAAAAACATTGTTAGCTGTAGGAGCTGATGTAGCATCACCTTTATAACTTTCTAAAACAGCAATATCAATAGTGTCTGTTGTTTTGTAATTAACATTACCTGTGTTTCCTGTAGTTGATTTAGTAGCATCTGCAAAAGTTGTAACATTTTTACTACCATCATAATATGTTTGATAAATTAAAAAATTAACATAACCCTTGTTTATGTTTTGCTCATTAACAGGAAGAATAACTGCAGATCAAGAAGTAATTGTAGAACTTGGTGATAATACATTTTCAATATCTGAATTTAAAACCTGATCAGCTTTTTTATTTAAAGGTTCTTGAGCAGAATTTACAGTGAAATTTGCTGCAGTTTGAGTTTGTTGAGTGTTAGTGGATAAAGCATTTAAATTACTATTTACACTTTTTAAATTTTCATTATTTTTACCTGAAAAAAATAAACCTGAAAACGTTGCAGTAGCTGAAACAATTCCAATTGTTGCTAAGATTGCAAGTTTTTTTCGTTTTCTTAAAAAAGCAAATAAAGAAGTTTTTTTCATTGCTAATTACCTCAAAACCATACCAATAAATAAGTCAAAGATTATAAATTAACCATTTATATATAT
>CAMWHH010000006.1 GCA_947174035.1 uncultured Mycoplasma sp.
ATAAAATCAATTCTATTTTTTTAGTAAAAAATTTATTATAAAAACTTTTTAATTTACTACTTTGTAAATTACTAAACTTCTTCGTATTCAAATTTTTTCTCAGCTAAAAGATTTAATATTTCTTCCTTACTAATTTTTGATGAATCAAAATTTATCTTTAATTTTTTTGAATTTAAAATAATAGAAAAATTTAAAAAATTATTTTTTTGAAATTTTTTAAATGTTTTTTCAATTGCTGTTGCACAAGAAGCACATTCTAAGTTATTAATAATTAAATTTAATTGTTCCATTGTTTTCCTTTTTTGGTTTTTATAATAAATAATATTAAAACAAAAAAAGTAGATTTAAATAATCTACTTTGTTTTTATCTTACTGTAAGAGAAATAATTATTGAAATTATGAACAAAACAGTATAACTTGTTAATGAAATATAAAATATTTTTGTAGTTGATTTTTTCTTGGTTGCTGAGTATTCTTGATAATCATTAAAAGTTTTAATATCATTCCAAGGAGTTTTTAATACTCAGTTTTTCTTTTCTCTAAAATCACGGTATGTAACAATATCCAACATTTGCCTTGCAGCAAATTTTGATTTTAATCCGAACTGTTGTCTTCAAACAAGTCAGAATAAATTTAAAAAAAATCCAATTGCAAAAGCTACTAATAAACAATCTGATCATGGCATCATAGACTGATTTTCATTATTTACAAAAAAACAAAACAAAAACACTAAAATAGTTACAAAAATTATAAATCCTAGAGATAAATATCCTTTAGGTTGTTTTGCTTTTTTATCTTTTTCTATCTTTTCAGCTTGTGCAATAATTTCAGAAGAATAAGTGTTTAAAGAACTTTTGCTATTATCCTTATTGTATTTAACATATCCTTCATTTATACTTTTTGTTTTTTTAGAATTATTCATCTTTATATTTTATATCTTTTCATTTAGATATTTGACTTTCAGTTCCAAACACTTGGTGATCTTGATCATTATTAATTTTAATAAATTTAGGTTTGTTGAAAGCATCCCATTCTTTATCATAAGTAAAATTTTCATTAAAAGCCGCTAAATCAACATGGACTCTTGAAAGTTTAGGAGTGGCTTTCATTAGTGATTTTGTATATGGGTGAACTGGATTTTCAAAAATCTTTTTAACATTACCTTTTTCCAAAATTCTACCACGGTGCATAATAATAACATTATTACATGCATAATTAACCATTGATAAATCGTGTGCAATAAATAAAATAGTAACATTTTGTTTTTTACACAAGTCTTGTAAAATGTTAATAATTTGTGCTTGAATAGAAACATCTAATGCACTAATAGGTTCATCAGCAATAATTATTTTTGGTTTATTAATTAATGCTCTAGCAATAACAATTCTTTGTCTTTGTCCACCAGAAAATTCATGAGGATAACGATAAGCATGTTCTCTTTTTAAACCAACACTATCAAGTGCTTTATAAACACAATCTCTTTTAATGATTTTTTTCAAGTTAAAGTAAAAAATTCAATTGAATCATGATCTTCATTCACAAATTTTAGTATTTACTTTTACTTCATTAATAACATTGTTATATTCAAATTCAATTGCACTCAATGACTTTCATCTTAACTTAACTTCTTTTTTAAGGTATTTTAAATCATTTGATTTAACTGAACTAAATCATTCTCCAAAATTATTCAAAGTCTTTTTAAAATCAAAAGGTTTCTTTTCTTTTTCACCTTCAATTGTTTTTTCATTTTTTAAATTATTAGAATCATTTAAATTCAATAGGTCATCTTCAGAAGATTTTTTATCTTTTTTAATATAAGAAATACATTTTTTAACCAAGTTTTCAAATTCTTTTCTTGCTTGTTTATATTCTTTTTCAACTGCATCATAATCAATATTAGTTGCAGCTAGAAACTCTCTTTGTTTATTTGTATCTTCGCCTTTAACAATATTAACAATATGGTTGTTTCTTTCAACTTTTGCTGCTAAAAAAGCATTTTTACTTTCATTAAATTTTTCTTCATTTAATTTATATTCTTCAGTTTCTTTATAATTAGCAATCAATAAACTTAATTGGCTAGTTTTTTGTTTAATTAAATCAGATAATGAATTTCTTTTTTCTAAATAAGAATTTTTGTTAAGTTCATTATTTTCTTCTGCTGTATTTCTTAATGATAATAAGTCATTGTGAAGTGAAAATTGAAAATTAAAATAATCATCAAATTTTTCAGATTTATATAAAGTGAAATTATCAGTAGAATCTAAGATTGATTTAAATTGTTGTCAAATAAAATCATGAACATTTCACTTTGCATTTTTTTCAGAAGTATAAAACAACTGAGCAAAACCTCTAGCAGCAATTAAATTTTTAATAATTGCATTTTTTTGTTCAATATCAACATTTTCAAATTCAATGCTATATTTAACTGCAAAATCTGATAATGATTTAAAATATTTTTCTAATAATTCTTCAACTTTTAATTTAGTTTCACTAATTATATCTTCACTTAAATATTTACATTTTTTTAATTTTTTTACAAAGTAAAATTCAGTATGTAAATTCTTTAAACTAATAAAGTTTACTGTATAGTCTAAATCATCTTTAGAAAATTCAATATTTTGACTAATCGATTTAATTTTTCCTTTTACTGTTGCTTCTCAACTTTTAACATATTGGAAATTTTGTTTGTATGTTTCTTTAAAGTTATTATCTAAATTTTTGATTTCAGCAATTAAATCTTTTTTTTCTTTTTGAATTTTATCTCCCTTAGTAGAAAGACTAAAAATTCTTTTACTATCTTTGTATTTTTCTAATAGATCTTCATAGTTTTTATATGCTAAATCATAATCTTGATTTTTTCACTTCTTTGTAAGTTCTTCTAAAATGTCTTGATATTTTTTGCTAAAAGCATAAATGTCACTTGTAGTTTCATTAATTTTTTCAACAAAAATATCCATTCCTAAAATAATTTTTTCTCTTGCTTGTTTAAAATTTAACTCTTTGAATTTTTCATCACTTTCTATTTTTCTAAAATAGTCAATTGATTCTTGAATTTTATTTTTTAAACAAGTAACATAATTAATTTTAAAATCTTGTAAAATTTTGTTTTTTCTTCTAATAAATTCAGAGAATAAATATTTACTAACACTATTTAATTCCCTTCATTTATTAAAAGCATCAATTCACAAACTTTTATTAATTGCTAATGGTTCAGAAATTAATTGCAAGATGTTTTTTGTAGGGTTCAAAGAAGCCATTGGATCTTGGAAAATCATTTGAACATTTTTATGCAATCATTTCTTTGCACTTCTAGTTAATCTTTTGTTAGAAATTAAATTATTTTGAATTTCAATTTTTCCACCTGTTGGTTGGTAAAGTTTAATAATACATTTACCAGTAGTAGATTTCCCACTACCTGATTCTCCAATAATTCCAAAAAAATCTCCTTCTTTAACAGAAAAACTTATATTATCTAAAGCTTTAAAGTATAAACCTCTTACTTTAAATAACATATCCAAATTTTCAACTTCTAACAAAGGACGTTTGGTAGAAATATTTTTTTCAGTTTTAACTAAATTATCATCTTTTGAAATAGGAACTGGTTTTGAAATAACTGATTTATTTGCATTAGAATTAGAAAGTTTTTTAGTAGCTGGTTTTTTTACTACTATATTTTTTTTACTATTTTCTTTGTTTGTCTCTTTTTTTAAATTGCTCATTTTTTATTCCTTTTTGTTCTTTATTTTTCTAATTCCTTTTTGTTCTTTTTTTGTTTTACATAAATTTCAAAAGATTTTTTAGATTTACTTATTTTTTCTTTTACTTCATCAGGAAGTTCAATCTTGGGTGCTTTTGGATGAAGTAATCAAGTTGCTGCTTTATGTGTATCACTAACTTCAAATAGAGGAGGTTGTTTTTCAAAGTCTAAAGCAATTGCATACTTGTTTCTTGGGGCAAATGCATCTCCTTTTGGAGGAGTAATTAAATTTGGTGGAGTTCCAGCAATTGGTTCTAATTTTTGGTTATCAACATTACTATCTGGTATTGAAGCAAGTAATGCTCATGTATATGGATGTAAAGGATTAATAAAAATTTCTTCTGTTAACCCTTGTTCCACAATTTTTCCAGCATACATTACATAGATGTAATCACAGAAATTAGCTACTAATGCAATGTTATGTGAAATAAAGATTACTGTAATTCCATAGACTTCTCTTAATTGTTTAATCAAACTTAAAACTTTTGCTTGAACAGTAACATCAAGTGCAGTTGTTGGTTCATCAGCGATTATAATGTCTGGTTTTGTAGCAACAGCAATAGCAATTACAATTCTTTGTCTCATCCCTCCTGAAAATTCATGAGGATAAGATTTTAATCTTGATTCAACATTTTCAATTCCAATAAACTTTAAAATTTCAACTACTTTGTTTTTAGCATTTACTTTTTTAGTATTGTTTTTGTATTCTTCTTTTGCCTTAGCAATTAGTTCATCATGTTTTTTAGTTAAATTATTAATTGTTTCAAGGTGCTTTGTTTCTGCATTCAATAATAATTCATCATGTTTTTCTTGAGTAATTTTAGAACTTTCTAAATCTTTTTTTAGATTATTCTTAAAATTTTCAAATAATCATTTTTCTTGATCAATTTCATTTCTTTTGTTATTTTTTATTTGGTTATAACGACTTTTTTCAGAAACATAAATAGCCTCTAAAACTTGTTTACCAATTGTTTTAGTTGGATTTAATGACATTAAAGGGTCTTGTGGAATATATGCAACATAAGTCCCTCTAATGCTAGGTCATGTTTTTCTTTTTACTTTTAAAATATCAATTCCAGCTAAATTTAAATTTTCTGCTTCTGTTGATGCACCATCATTAAAACCAATCAAAGATTTTACACAAACTGATTTACCACTACCAGATTCACCAACTATTCCTATAATTTGTCCTTTATATACAGAGATGTCTACACCTCTAACTGCTTGCAACAAACCATCTTTAACTTTAAAATTAACTTTCAAATCCTTAATTTTTATGATTTGATCTTTTGCTAATTTTTTGTCTTCATCATGAATGAAATGTTTAAATCTTAAAGACATATTATCTTCCTATCACCCGTGGGTCAATTGCATCATTTAAAGCATTGGCAATGATTTGTGCAGAAATTGTAAATAAAGCAAACACAAAAATTGGTGAAACCATTTCTGGAATGTTTGAAATAGTTTGAGCATTAGTTAACATAACTCCAAGACCAATATTTGAAGGTGGTTTTAATCCTAAGAAAGAAAGTGTAGCCTCATAGAAAATTACAGTTGGAATTAGGTTCACAAAAATAACTGATATTCTTCCAGCAATAACTGGAATCATGTGTAAGAAAATAACTCTAGCTTGACTACCACCTAAAGTTCTAGTTGCTTGAACATATTCAACATCTTTTGTTTTCATAATGTATGTTCTAGTAGCAATAGCTGGTGAGAATCATAAAATAAATAATAAAGATAACCCTACAGTAACACTATCTAATGTTACTGTTGTTTCATCACTTCCACCTTTAAGTACAACTCCTAAAATTAGTAATCAAACAATTGATGGCACTCCACTAATTATTTCCACAAAACGCATCATTATAGTATCTGGTGCTTTACCTGCAAAAGCTCCAGCAATTGAACCGTAAACAACACCAATAATTACTGATAAAATTGAAACTCAAAAAGCTAACAACAATGACATCCCAACAGAAGTTCAAAGTTTGTTTCAAATATCAACACCACTTCCATCAGTTCCTAAAATTGGATAAACATTTTTAAGTTCTTCTAACTCGTATGGAGAATAAGTTGCTGTTCACAGACCTGTTAAAGGATCTAATTCGCTACTTTTCAATATTCCTGCATTAGCATATTCATCTACCGTTCCTCTACTTAGAAGGTGTTTAGTAACAGTAGGTAATTCACCATGTAAACGTGGTGGTAAATCCTTAATTCATTGATTAGATTTAATTCCTGCAATATAACCAGTTGCAGTATATCCTAAAGAATCTGAAATTATAGGTGCAAAAATTGCTAAAAGAATAATTAAAACAAAAAATATTAAAAAAACTAAAGCTCAACGATTGGCAGCAAATCTTTTAATAATATCTAATAAATATTTACTAGGTTTACCAACTACTTGGTCAGTTCTGTTTAATTTATAAATATCAACTCTTTCAAAATCTTTTTCAGTAACTTCGAAATCAAGTTTTGGCATATTCAAAATTTTAATATTTTTATTATTTGAACTCATACTAAACTCCTCCTGTTACTATTTCTGGTTTAATTTTTAAAATATTTTTTCCAATTATTAAATATTTAACTTCAAGACCAATGTTATAAGAATTTCTAAGTTGATCATTTAAAGTAACTGTTTTCTTTTTGTAATCAATTACATTAAGTTCTTTTAAACTAAAAAATAAACTATCAGAATTGTTTACTCATAAATGAGCATCATTTTTTAAAAGTGCTCTTTTTCATCTATTTCTTCAAGCTAATCTAAATACACTTGATTTAGCTAAGTTATATATTGAAGTTTGTGAAGATTCAGCAATCTTAATTCTTGGATCAATAAATGTAAATGAAATATCTAAAGCTAAAACAATCAAGTTATATAAAAGTGATAAAAAGAAAGTTTGAAACATAACAATATAAAATTGGTTAGAAAGAATTGCTCAATAAAGCATATTTCCCATACCTTGAATACCGAAAATAGTTTCAATTGCAATTGATCCAGTTATGATTGACAAGAAACTAGGACCCAAAATTGATAATGCTGGAATCAAAGAATTTCTAATTCCATGTCTAATAATAATTTGATATCTTTTTAATCCCTTAGACATTGCAGTTTTTATGTAATCTTGACTTAGTACTTCAACAAGTTCATTTCTTACATAATATGTTAATGTAGAAGCTAGTCCAAATGTTAATGCCAAAATAGGCATAATTGATGAAGTAATTAATTCTTGAACATTAAAATTATTATTATCAAAATTTATAAATACTTGGGGTAAATTTAAAACCCCTGCAAGTTTCAGTAATAAAATACCAATAATAAAACTTGGAACACTTATAAGAATTACTGAAAAAACATTGATGAGTGTATCCTGCCACTTACCCCGATATACTGCTGAAATTATTCCAAAAGTAAAACCAATTATAATAGCAACAATATATGAGATTATTCCTATATATAGTGTATTTGGTGCATACTGAAAAAATTTAGTTAATAACGGTGTACCTTGTTGTTGAAAAACCTCACCAAAAAGTTGACCATTTACAGGATCAAAAAAAGTTTTTCAGTAATTAAAATACCTAACAATAATAGGATCTAGAAAACCCATTGCAGCTAACTTTGATTCATAGACTTCTGTAGATTCATTTTTTGCTTTTGCAATTGGATAAACTTTTAAACAAGCCATCAGCAAAAAAACTAAACTCATAACTATAAACAAAGCAAGAATTGCAAAAAGTAATCTTTTTACTACATACTTAAACATTTTATTTCCTTTGTTTTTTATAATTTATTATTATATTTTTATTTATAGTAAATTAATTAATAAATCTAATTTTTAAAATTTATAATTTAAAGTTTTACAAAAGGCAGATTTATAAAATTAATAGCATTAAAAAAGAGAGCATGTGGTTTTCATACTCCCTTTATACACAAACAATACTTAAAATAATTCTATCTATATTTATTTATATTTATCTATATATACCAGTTCAGTTCAAATACTATATTTTATAAATGAACTTAGGAAGTATTAATTAAAAATCCTCTTTAATGAAATAATCTTATTGGGTGTGTTTGAAACACGTTTTCTTGTCTGATATCTTTTTGATTGAATACAAAAAAATAAACATTGAATGTTTACTGATGTTCTAATGATAGTTTGTAATTCTTTTGTATTCATATAAATCTACCTTATTTATCTTTATACCACAATTACCACTTTTTAAACTATTAAATACAAAAAAATACTAAATAACAAAATAAATAATCTTAAATAAAATACATATTTATTTAATTTAGATTTTAAAATTTAATAGAAAAATATTTATGGATTTATGAAATTAGATTTTAAAAAAATTAAAAGGCAAATAAGTAATAGATTTTTTAATCCCATTATTTTTAGAAGAGAAAAAATTCAAAAAATATCTAAAAAGGTTCTTTTAAATAAACCTGCAATTAATTTTAAGAACTTATGAATTGATGGAATAAAAACTGACATTAAAGTTATGCATATAAAAAATAAAGAAGATCTTGAAAATTATGTAGCTGGATGAATCAACATGAAAAAAGAAGAAATCTATCTTTGTAATTACAAAATCCCAATAGAATCATTTTTGTTTAATAGTAAATTTGAAATAATTCTTACAAATATTGAATGAAAAGTTTTACAAATATTTGAAAACATTAATCCAGAAGAAAAAAAAGTTTTTAATTTTAAAAAAAGAAATAAAGTTGCATATTATTGAATTGCAAAACAAGGTTTTTGTAAATTTAACAACATTCAAATAAATAGTAAGATTTCAACAAACTACAGATATTCAGATTTAAATTTTGATTTTAGTTTTTAAAAATTTTTAACAAACAAAAAAAGAACCTGAACGGTTCTTTTTTAATTCTAATAGTTTGTAAATACTAATGAAAAATCTATTGAATAATTTGCACTATTTCCTTCTCAAATTTTTCCTTCACTTAATTTTGAAGTTAGTGAAATATAAGTAACATTATTTTCAGCATCAGTGTGAACAGAAAGTCTAGTTGTAATTTCAGGTGCACTAATACTATCTGCTACAACATCATTTATATCAAGATTTAAATTACTTCCAATGTTTCCATATGTTGCATATTTTACAAATGTTTCAAATCCTTCTTTACTATTATATGAATTAGCAACATAAATTTTTGTTGATGAATTAAAACTACTATTATTTTCAGTTAGATTAACTTTTAAATCATTTTGAATTTCATCAATACTTTTAGTTACTTCATATAAATACCCACTAAAGATTAATATATTTGTATTATCATTTACAGCATATTTAAAATTACCTAATCCATCCTTTGGGTTTTTTATTAAATCTGATACTTTAGATTGCTGATTCTCATAAGAAGTATTATCACTATTATCATTATTATCACTGCTACTACTAGTTCCACAAGACACCAAAACAATTGGAGTTAAAACAATAGTAGGAACACCAAAAAGTGTGCTTACTAATAATAATTTTTTTCTAATTTTCATTGAAATCCTCACAAATATAATTATTTGTAACTATAATTTTACAAGAAACCAATAATAATTTTTTTAACTAAAATTTTTAAATTCATTGTATGACTAAAAAATTATTCAGTTTTTAAATGACAAAAAACTGAATAACTCTTTATAAATTTTGATTAACTATTATTTAGTATTTTGATTTGAATTATCTAATTTCTTTTTTTTAATATAATCACTAACACCAAAATACAAACATATCAAATAGCAAATGAATGCAACCCCCATTAAAACATGTGGAATTGCTGTTAAAGCTGCTGGAACTGTGTAATATGGTGTTGTGTTATAAACAACAAATTCATAAAATCCATCATTTTTTGAAGTTGTATTTTGATCTGTGTTTGTTTTGACATGCACTAATTCATAATCAATATTAAAAACTCAATCCAACCCCCGAATCATCATAAAAATAATTACTAGCAATAAAGCAAAATTATAAAGAATAAAAGATGATAGAAAAAGTTTTTTCTTCTTAGATATTGAAAAAATCTTTTCAAAAAGCACCAAAATCAAATTCACTACAAATCCCAAAACTAATGTATGAACATGTAACACAGATAATTGAGTGTGATAAAAATGTGGATTTGCAACATAAATTCTTTCATCAAAAACAGCATAAGCTGGTGTTAAATTACCAGTCAATGGATCAAATTCTGCACTTCCTCCAAATAAAAAAAAGAAATCATAAAATATTCCAAGCATTAATCCA
This sequence comes from uncultured Mycoplasma sp., assembly GCA_947174035.1. GTDB lineage: Bacteria > Bacillota_I > Bacilli_A > Mycoplasmatales > Mycoplasmoidaceae > Malacoplasma. The sequence continues at coordinate 10,022 of CAMWHH010000006.1, forward strand.
ATTACTAGTCAAAATGTAGCAGCAATTAAAATTCAAATAATAGGTTGTTTGATGATTTGTTTAAAATTCTTTTTTTCTTTTTTCATAAAATACTCTTTTCAATAATAAATATAATGAAAAAAATAAGTTTTGAAACAAATATATAGTTTTCAAATTTTTTTAATTTTTAATAATAAAAATTTGAAATAAAAAAGAAGTGTTTATGGTTGTTTTACTACAACATAATTGCACTTCAATTTTTGCTTGTTATAAATTTATTTTTATTTGCTTTTTTTAGAACTCATTACTTTTGTACATCTTTCACAAAGTTCTTTAACAATGGTTTTAGGTGGATAATAATTTCAACATCTTTCACATCTTGAATATTTAGAATTTTTAATTTTAACTGTAGTTTCTTTAATTTTTTCTTTTTTAGAAAATTCTACTTTTGCAACAGCTAAATAGTTTTTTAATACTTCTTCATCAAAAGGAATTTCTTTTGCATTAATTACCACTGTTGCTTCACCTTTAGATGAAATAATTTTTTCATTTCTTGCTTTTTCTATTTCTGAATAAACCAAATCTTTTAAAACAAAAAATTCTTCTCATTTTTTGTGGTTAATCTTATATTTACTATCTAACTTAAAATTAGCAAAATCTTCTAAATGAACAGATTTTAATTTATCTTTTTTATCAAAATAACTATATACTTCTTCACAAGTATGAGGAATTATTGGAAAAAGAATTCTTAAATATGATTCTAATAAATTATATAAAGTTGCTTGAATAGCAATTCTTTTTTCACTATTTGCATCATCACAATATAAGCTATCTTTAATATAGTCAAAATATCAAGCTGATAAATCAGCAACATTTTTTGAAATTATTTTAAGAACTTGCTTGTAATCATATTTTTCATAACATTCTTTAATTGTTTTGATATCTTTTGTTAAGTTGCTTAAAACATATAAATCAGCATCACTATATTTTACGCCTCTAAGTTTCTTATGATTAAAGTCACTTAAATTTCCTAAAGTAAATCTAAATAAAGTATTTCTTATTCTTCTATAAAGTTCAGCATTTTGTCCAATGATGTCATTAGAAATTGACACATCTTTTAAAAAATCTACTGATGCTACCCATAATCTTAAAACATCTGCTCCATAGTCTCTACAAACTTGCAAAGGATCAACTATATTTCCAAGTGATTTTGACATTTTATTACCTTTTTCATCAAGTACAAAACCATGAGTTAATAATTCTTTATAAGGTGATTTTTTAAAAGCTGCAACACTAGTTACTAATGAAGAATTAAATCAACCTCTAAATTGGTCTTTCCCTTCAAAATATAAATCTGCAGGATAACCTAATTTATCTTCTTGTAAAACTGAATAACTTGTTCCTGAATCAAATCAAACATCCATAATATCTGTTTCTTTAATGTATTTTTTTGAAGTGCTATAATTGCTTGTTAAAAAATATTTAACATCTTGTGTATATCAAGAATTTATTCCTTCATCATTTAAGATATCAACAATATTATTAAGTAATTTAGAATCTAAAATTGGATTATGGTCTTTATCATAAATAACACAGATTGGAACACCCCATATTCTTTGTCTACTAATACATCATTCTTGTCTGCTTAAAACCATTTCTTTAATTTTTTTAACAATTGTAGCATCAACAGATTTTACTTTATTAACAGCATCTAAAATGTCTTTTGAAATTTTAGAAATGTTTACAAATCATTGTTTAGTTGCACGATATATTACAGGTTTTTTTGTTCTTCAGTCATGAGCAGCTGAGTGTGTAATTTTGCTTTGTTTTAGTAATAATCCTTTTTTTTCTAGTTTTTCTAAAATAACTTTGTTTGCATCTTGATAAAAAAGACCTTCTAAATCTTTGTTATTTACTTCTTTTGTAAACTTTCCATAATTATCAATTGGACAATAAGGTTTTATATTATATTTTTTACATGCAATGTAGTCTTCATGACCAAATCCTGGAGCATTGTGAACAAGCCCTGTACCATCAGAATCTGAAACATATTCATCAACAATCACTTTACATTTCTTTTCTGTAACTGAACTTTTATAAGAAACATTTTCTATTTTTTTGCCTAAAAATTCAGAAATTATTTCATATTTTTTTCAATTCAAAATTTCAGATAATTTTTCAACTAAACTTTTTGCAACAATATAAAAACTGTTTTCAACTTTAACACGACAATAAGTAACTTTTGGGTTAGCAGCAATTGCTAAATTTGCAGGTAATGTGTAAGGAGTAGTAGTTCAAATAATTATTTTGTCGCCTTTTGAAACAAAATCATTATTTTCTGTGATTTCAAAAGCTACAAATGCAGAATCAGATTCTATTTCTTTGTATTCAATTTCAGCATCAGCCAAAGCTGTTTGACTAGACCAAGATCAATAAACTGGTTTTAAATCTTGATAAATCAAACCTTTTAAAAGCATTTTATTAAAAATTTTTAATTGTCTAATTACATAATCAAGTTCACAAGTTAGAAAAATCTCATCCATTTCAGACATAATTCCCAATCTTCTAAACTGATCTTTTTGACGGTATACATTTTCAATAGCAAAATTTTTACAGTTTTTTCTTTTTTCTGTAATAGTTTGATCAGGCTTATTATTTAAACCTTTTTTTATCATTGCTTGTTCAATTGGTAATCCATGTGTATCTCAACCAGGAATGTATTTTGTATAGTGTCCAGTTGCTGCTTTATAACGTAAAATAATGTCTTTTAAAATTTTGTTTAATGCATGACCAGCATGTAAATCTCCATTTGCATAAGGTGGACCATCAGCTAAAATAAAAGGCTTTTTTGATTTATTTTTAGCTAAAATCTTTTTTTCTATTTTTTCTAAAATTCAATTTTCTTGAATTTTAGGTTCTTTTTGTGGTAAATTTGCTTTCATTTCAAAAGCAGTATTTGGCATCAAAAGTGTTTTTTTATAATCACTCATATTTTTTCCCTTACATTAAAAAAATTTTTAATAATAAAAATTGCACTAATAAAATAATTAAAGCACAAAAAGAATTTATAAATTTATATAAAAATAAAAAAACAACAATATTTATTGCTGTTTTTTTGTGTTTTATAAAATTTCTTTATTTTTTTCTACTTGTTTAAAAATATTTTCTATTATTAAATCTTTATTTCTTTTTCATTCATATTCTAAAACTCTAAAGATTGGATAACCCCTAGATTCTAAAAATAATTGTCTTTCAAAATCTTCTAAAACCTTAATTTTTCCACTATGATACTTTCAACCATCCACTTCAATTCCTAAATAAACTTTTTCACAATTAGAATTTGTGATAACCATATCTATTTTTTTGTTTCCAACTTCAAACTGAGTTAAAATTTTTAAATTTTTTTGATATATATATGGTTTTAATTCATTAAAAACTTCTTCTTCAAAAGATGAATCAAAATTAAAATTTTCGTTTTTAATTGCTTCATTTGCTTTGTTAACCAATGCAATGTTATCTAAAAAGGCAATGAATTTTTTAAATACTTGCAAGTTTTCATTGGTATTGTCAGCAATTTCAGAAGCAGATAAACTTTTTAAAATAATCATTTTATTTTTAGATCTAGTTATTGCTACATTTAATCTGTTTTTTCCACCAGATTGAATTACAGGTCCAAATGAACTTCTTAATTTCTCAGTTGGTGATTTTTTTGCATAAGCTATTGAAATAATAACTAAGTCAGCTTCATTACCTTGAACATTTTCTAAATTTACTACATCAATTTCTTGTTTCATAAATTTTTCCATAACTTCTTTAGTTGAATATTTTTCATTCATCAGTAGAGATTCAATATAAGAAGATTGTGAAATATTGAAAGTAACAATTAGAATTGATTTATATTTATTAATATTTTCTTCCAAAATTTTTATAACTTCTAATGCTTCTTTTTCATTAATTCTGTCAACAAAAAAACCATCACAATTAACTACATCAATTCCCTTTTCAAAATGTAGACCATTTTTAGAAGCAAAATTAAGTTTATTGTCATAAATATTTTCACTAGAAAACTGAATTAAATCACTATTTTCAGATCGATAATGATTTTGTAACATAATTTCTGTTCATGATGTAGTTTTAGCTCTATCTAATAATGATTCTTCAACATCTAAATCATCTATTTCTGTTTCTTCATCATTTTCTTCATTTCTAGAAATAAAGAAACTTGATGGTTTTAATTGTTTATCATCTCCAGCTATAATGTTTATTTTTGATCTATATAACAAAGGATAAGCACGCTCTAAAAACATTTGACTTGCTTCATCATAAATCCCATATTCAAAATAATTTCTTTCTAACGGGATAAAAATTGAAACTTGTTCAGGACGTGATACTCAGATAGGAAAAAGCATTTTTAAAGCATATGCATACTTTGATAAGTATTCATAAATTTCTTTGCTTTTACTTGAATGAGCAACATTAATAGCACTTTCAACAAATTTTTTATCTTCATTACTTAGTTTTGATAATTTAATTAAAATCTTTTCTTTAATAATTCCAGTTAGTAATTCACAAATATTATTTCAATTTATAACACTAAATTTTTTCTGT
>CAMWHH010000007.1 GCA_947174035.1 uncultured Mycoplasma sp.
GAGTATCTTTAGGATTCATTTTATTCATGCTTTCATTTATTTTTATTTCAAAAGTTATTAGTTATTTTTTATTTGTTGAATAAGAATGAAATATAAGCAATTAAAATTTCATTTATTTTTGTTCTGAAAAAGACAAAATGTATTATAATTTTTCAGTTATACTATATAATTATGCTTTAAATGCTTTTTTAAAGACTTTTTATAGCAAATCACCAGCAGAAATAAGGAGCAATTCAGCAAATGAGTAAGAAGAATTTTACTGACAATAAATTATCAAAATATGTTTTAAGAAGAGATTATTCAAAAATTGAAAAAAACTTTGATGAACCAAATCTTTTAAATCTTCAAAAAGATGCTTTCAATAGATTTATAGAAAAAGAATTAGAAAACACTATCAAAAGCATTTTTCCAATAAGCTCTATTGGTAAAAGATATACTTTAGAATATCTTGATATGAAATTAGAAGATCCAAAAAGAACTGAAAAAGAAGCTCGTAATGAAGGGAAAACATATGACAGACCTTTATATGTCAATTTAGCTATTATAGACAATGAGTCTGGAGAAGTTAAAAAAACAGGATCAAAAGGTGGAAAATCAAAAACATCAAATAATGATGGGATTTTTTTTGCTAGCATTCCAATGATTACAGAAAAAGGAACTTTTATTGTAAATGGAATCGAAAAATTTGTAATTTCACAAATTGTTAGATCACCAGGTGCTTACATTTTAACAAAATCACAAATTAAACTAAGTAATTCGAGAAAAAGAATTCAAGAAGGTTATATTTGTGAAATTTTGCCATCTAAAGGTACTTTGTTTTTTATTTTTATGCCTGAAAACAAGGATTTTATTCAAGTAATGTTTAGGGATGCAATTGGTGAATCTACACACACAGTTTCAGTTACTGCATTTTTAAAAGCAATTGGTTTAAATGAAAAAGAAATTTTAAATATTTTTGGTAACCACAAATTAATAAAAAATTCATTAAACAATGAAGTTTATAATAAAAAAGATGTATTTGAAACAGATGAATTAACTAGTTTTAGAAAAAATTTATCTTCTTCTGATAGTTCTCGTTCTTATGGTGTTGATACAAAATTAAGAGATTTATATAAACAGTATGCTTCTTTAAAAAATGAATTAGAAAAAGAAGGTAAAAATGCTGCAAAAGAAAAAGAATTGGAAGAAATCGTAAATAATATTATTTCTGAAAAGGCAGCTAAAGATTTAGTTGTTAACTTATCAATTTCAACAAAAAGTATTGATTCAAGATTTAAACTTAACAGCAAAGATATAAGTTATCAAAGTATTATTTATAACCACTTTTTTAATGTAAAAAGTTTTGATTTATCTAAAGCTGGTCGTTACAAAATGAACAGAAAAATGCGTCTTTCTGAAAGACTTTATCAAAGAGTTTTAGCAGAAGATTTAAAAGATAGCAAAGGTAAATTACTTGTTAAAAAGAATTCTTTAATCCAAAAACATGAACTTGATACTATCAAAACATTAACAAAAACTGGAGAATTAGGAATAATTCATGAAGTTAATTTAGATAGTAGAATTGCAAAACTTGCAGGTGGACCTGTAAGATATGAAAAAATTAATGTTTATCAAGACAATGATTCACAAGAAGAATTTATTCCAATCATTGGTACTGACACATCAATAGACAAAGCAACTTTAACTATTTCAGATATTCTTTCTATTATTTCATATGTTATCAACTTAAACTATGACATTGGTTTTTATGATGACATAGATCACTTAGGAAATAAAAGACTTAAGTTAATTGATGAATTATTAAAAACTCGTGCTCAAGCAGGGTTAGTTAGAATAGAAAAATTTATTAATGATAAATTAGCAATTGCTGATGGAGCAAATAAATCTCAAGAAGCAGTAGAAGAAGCAAATAAAAAAGCTTTAACTGTTAAATCTATTATTAATACAAAACCTTTCCAAATAAGTTTTAAAGAATTTTTTAATTCACACCAATTAACACAATTTTTAGATCAACAAAATCCACTTGCTGAGTTAACAAACAAAAGAAGAATTTCAGCAATGGGACCTGGAGGAATTTCTAGAGAAGACCCTAACCTTGATATTCGTGATGTTCACTATTCTCATTATGGAAAAATTTGTCCAATTGAAACACCTGAAGGGATGAACATCGGTTTAATTATGTCACTTGCAACTTATGCAAGTACTGACAGCAATGGTTTTTTAAAAACACCATACCGTATTGTTAAAAACGGTGTTATTACTGATGAAATTAAATGACTAACAGCTTTAGAAGAAGATGAATACATCATTGCTTGTTCAAATTTAAACGTTGAAAAAAATAAATTTAAAGAAGATAAAGTTCTTTGTCGTTACCGTTCTTCATGAGAATTTTTTGATGTAAAAAATGTCGATTTCATTGATATTTCTCCAAAACAAGTTGTTTCAATTGCAGCTTCATCAATTCCATTCTTAGAAAATGATGATGCAAACAGAGCATTGATGGGTGCTAATATGCAGCGTCAAGCTACACCTTTAATTTCACCTGTTGCTCCAATTGTTGGTACAGGTAATGAATATAAAATTGCTCATGACTCTGGAATGGCAGTTGTATATGAAGAAAACAAAGAGGGTGTTGTTACATATGTTGATGGTAGTTTGATTAAAATCAAACATGGTTCTGATGAAAAAACATATGAACTAACAAAATTTAACAAATCAAATCAAAACACTTGTAACAATCAAGTTCCGATTGTTTCTTTAGGAGATAAAGTGACAAAAGGATCAACTATTGCAGATGGTCCAGCTATGTCTAATGGTGAGTTGGCTTTAGGTCAAAATGTTTTAGTTGCTTTCACAACTTGAAGTGGATATAACTATGAAGATGCTATTATTTTGTCAAAAAGATTATTTATTGATGACATTTTTACATCAATTCATATTGTTGAATATTCTGTTGAATGTTTGAAAACAAAAAATGGTGATGAAGAAATTACTAGAGATATTCCAAACGTTTCTGAAACTTCAAAGAAATACCTTGATGATGAAGGTATCATTATGGTTGGTGCTGAAGTAAAAGAAGGTGATATTTTAGTTGGTAAAATTTCACCAAAAGGTCAAGTTGAATTAACAAGTGAAGAAAAATTACTACAAGCTATTTTTGGAGATAAATCAAAAAATCATAAAGAAACTTCATTAAAAGTTCCTCACGGTGGAGAAGGAACTGTTGCAATGGTTAAACGTTTCAAAGTTGAAGATGATTATGAATTAAATGCTGATGTAATTGAACAAATTAAAGTTTATGTAGTTCAAAAAAGAAAAATTCAAATTGGTGATAAAATGGCAGGTCGTCATGGTAATAAAGGGATTATTTCAAAAATTGTTCCTGTTGAAGATATGCCACATTTAGAAGATGGTACAACAATTGATATTATGTTAAACCCACTTGGTGTACCTTCGAGAATGAACATTGGACAAATTCTTGAGTTGCACTTAGGAATTGCTATGAGAAAATTAGCTCTAATAAAATTGTTAGAACTTTATTTTGATAAGAAAAAACCAGAAGACTATTCTTTATTGTTTGGAATTAATGAAGAAGTATCAAAAACATTGATTAGCAATATAGACAAAATAATTTCTGAAAAGAAAATAAAAGATTTAAAACAAGCTAAAAAAGAATTTACAGATTTTGATTTATCACTTGTGTTGTCTAGAAGTGGTATTCCTAGAGAAAAATTAATTTATAAAACTGCTACACCTGTTTTTGAAGGTGTTAATAGATCTGATTTAAAAGATGTAATGGCAGAAGCTGGAATTGACCCAATTAACAATGAGTTAGGTAAAGGTAAGAATGGTAAATTCAAACTAATCGACGGAAGAACTGGTGAGTATTTTGATGGCGAAATTTCAGTTGGAATTATGTATATGTTAAAACTTGATCACATGGTTGATGACAAAATTCACTCAAGATCAGTTGGACCTTATTCAAAAATTACTCAACAACCACTTGGTGGAAAATCACAAAATGGTGGACAAAGATTTGGTGAAATGGAAGTTTGAGCGCTTGAAGCTTATGGTGCAGCTCATAACTTAAGAGAATTATTAACAATCAAATCTGATGATGTAAAAGGTAGAAACAATACTTATAATGCAATTATCAAAGGAAAACCAATTCCTGAATCAGGTTTACCTGAATCTTTCAAACTTTTAACTAAACAATTACAAGGTTTAGGGTTGCAAGTTAACATAACAAAAAACAATGATTCTGGTAAAAACAGTAAGAGTTTTAAAGATATTAATGACTACATTTCAAAAATGACAAACAATGCTATCAAAAATGATGCAGAAGATAAAGTTATTGAAGAAATGGATATTTAAAAGAAAGGGTTTAGTTAAAATATGAATTCAAAATCATCTAGAATTACAAGTATTCAAATTGGATTAGCATCTCCTGAAAAAATCAGAGAATGATCAAATGGAGAAGTTACTAAATCTGAAACAATTAATTACAAATCATTAAAACCAGAAAAAGATGGTTTATTTGATGAAGCAATCTTTGGTCCTGTAAAAGATTATGAATGTGCTTGTGGAAAGTATAAAAAAATCAAATTTAGAGGAAAAGTTTGTGAAAAATGTGGTGTAGAAATTACTGAATCAATCGTTAGAAGAGAAAGAGTTGGTCATATTGAATTGGCTGCTCCAATTGCACATATTTGAATGACAAAAGAATTACCTTGTCCTTCAAAAATATCTTTAGTACTAGATATTTCTTATAAAGAAATTGAACAAGTTGTTTACTTTGTAAACTACATTGTTTTAGATGAAGGTAATGGTAAATACCCTAAGAATTTTAGCTTTAAAGAAGTAATTGATTTATCAAGTCAAAAAAGTTCTAAAGAAACTAGAAGTAAATTAAGAAAAACATTGCGTGAAATTTATGAATCAATTGATGTAAAAAAATCACCAGAAAATGCAATTAAGTATAAAATAGCTAGAACTTTTTATGAAACTCTTGCTGAATCTAATATGCCTTTTAGTATTGAAGAAGTTTTTAACTTCATTAGCTCTTTCACTGGAATGCGTTTTGGAATAGGTGCTGAAGCAATTTTAGAATTATTGAAAAAAATTGATTTATCTAAAGAATATGATGACATCTATGACAAACTTAGAAAAAGTGAAAATACAAATGATGTTAAAACAAAAAAACTTGTTAGAAGATTAGAAGCAATTAAATGATTAAAAGATTCTAACAATAAACCTGAATGAATGATTTTAAGAAATATTGTTGTTACACCTCCTGACACAAGACCTATCATTCAATTAGAAGGTGGAAAATTCACAACTAGTGATATTAATAGTTTTTATAGAAAAATTATTATTAGAAATGAACGTTTAAAAAGAGTTATGCAAAATAATGCTCCTTTAATTATTTTGAACAATGAAAAACGTTTATTACAAGAAGCTGTTGATGCTTTATTTGATAATGCTTCAAGAAAAAAACCATTACTTGGAAAAGACAAAAGACCTTTAAAGTCATTATCTGAACATCTTAAAGGTAAGCAAGGTTTATTTAGACAAAACTTATTAGGGAAAAGAGTAGATTATTCAGGACGTAGTGTTATTGTTATTGGTCCAGAACTTAAAATGTACCAAGTTGGAATTCCAGTTTCAATGATTTTAAAATTATTCAAACCTTTCATTATTCATGAATTAATCAGAAAAACAGATGATGATGGTAGTCCAAAAGATCCAATCGTGTCTAATATTAAATCTGCTGAAAAATTAGTTTTAAGTCAAGATGATACAATTTGACCAATTATTAATAAAGTAATTAAGCAAAGACCAGTTTTATTAAACCGTGCTCCAACTTTACACCGTTTAGGAATTCAAGCTTTTGAACCAATTTTAGTAGAAGGTAAAGCAATTAGATTGCATCCATTAGTAACAACAGCATTTAATGCTGACTTTGATGGTGACCAAATGGCAGTGCATGTTCCTTTATCTCCAGAAGCAGTTGCTGAAGCAAGAACAATTATTTTAGCTTCATGACATATATTAGGTCCAAAAGATGGTAAACCAATCATTACTCCAACTCAAGACATGGTTTTAGGTAACTACTATTTAACAATGGAAAAACTTGGAATGCCAGGACAAGGAATGCTATTTAATAGTATTGATGAATTAAAAACAGTTTACCAAATGAAAAAAGTGCACGTTCACTCAATCATTGGTATTCCTACAAGAGAATTCAAAAACAAAAAATTTCCTAAAGAAGGAATTTTAATTACTACAGTTGGGAAAGTTATTTTAAATGATGTTTTACCTGAAGATATGCCATATTTAAACAACCCTGATGATTTAGAAAAATTAGGTGATAATGACATTGTTGAATTTGGAAAAGACTTTAGAGATTTTATTGAAAAGAAAAAAATTTATAAAGCTTTCACTAAAAAAACATTATCTGAAATTGTTAATATTCTTCACCGTGAATATTCAGAAACATCATTAGAAATTGTTCCATCAACAATGGATAAAATTAAAGATATTGGATTTGAATACTCAACAAAATCAGCAACTACTATTTCAGCATTTGATGTTCCAGAATATACAGATAAAGAAAAGTATTTTGAAGAAACAGACAAAAAAATAGAACAAATGAAACATTATTATCAAAAAGGGTTATTAACAGATGATGAAAGATACCGAAAAGTTGTATCTGAATGAAGTGCAGTAACTGATAAAGTTTCAAAAGATATTGAAAAATTAATTCAAAAACCAGAATACTTAAACAACTCTATTGTAGTTATGGCAAATTCTGGTGCCAGAGGTAATATTTCTAACTTTACCCAACTTTCTGGAATGAGAGGATTGATGTCTAAGTCATATAACTATGACCAAAAACAAAAATCAAAAGTTATAAAAGATACAATTGAAGTTCCAATTAAAAATTCTTTTATTGACGGATTAACTGTTAGTGAATATTTCAACTCGTCTTATGGTGCTAGAAAAGGGATGACAGATACTGCAATGAAAACATCTAAGTCTGGATATATGACTAGAAAATTAGTTGATGCTACACAAGATGTTATTGTTAACAATGATGATTGTAAAACTACTAGAGGAACAGTTTTAGAAAGTATTGAAGATACAAAAACAGGTTCAATTATTGAAAGTTTAAATGAAAGATTAATTAATAGATTCCCTATTTTTGATGTTGTTAACCCAAAAACAAAAAAAGTAATTGTAAATGCAGGTGAAATGATAAACAAAACTACTGCTAACCAAATTGTTGATGCAGGAATCAAACAAGTAGAAGTTAGAAGTGTACTTCACTGTAAAGAAGAAAATGGGATTTGTCAAAAATGTTTTGGAACAGATTTAACAACAAATAAACTTGTTGAAAAATACACTGCAATTGGTGTAATTGCAGCTCAATCAATTGGAGAACCTGGGACACAATTAACCATGAGAACTTTCCATACTGGAGGGGTTAGTAGTGGAGCAAATATTGCACAAGGTTTTGAAAGATTAAAACAACTATTTGATATTATTCCTCCAAAGCAATGAGAAAAAGCAATGATTTCAGAAGTTGAAGGAAAAGTTCAATCAATTAAACAATCTAAAGAAAATCCTAATATTTCTATTGTTTCAATTAAAAATTCTAAGGAAACAGTTCAATACAAAGTACCTTTTGATGAACAACTTAGAGTTGAAGAAGGTCAAAAAGTTAAACCTGGTGACAAGATTACTGAAGGTTCAATTGATGTAAAAGAATTGTTAAAAGTAGCAGGAATTGAAGTTGTAAGAAACTATATTATTAAAGAAGTTCAAAAAGTTTATCGTTTACAAGGGATTGAAATTGCAGATAAATATATTGAAGTTATTATTAGACAATTAACTAATAAAGTTCAAGTACAAGATTCTGGTGATTCTAAATTATTTATTGGTCAAATTATTGATGTAAATGCGTTTAGAAAAGAAAACGAAAAACTTTTAATGTCTGATAACTTAATGCCAGCGACAGCTGTAAATTTAATTTTTGGTTTGGATGAAGCTCCTTCAAAAACTGGATCATTCTTAGCAGCTGCAAGTTTCCAAGATACTAAAAAAATTCTAACTGATGCTTGTGTAAAAGGTCAGATTGATCATTTAAATGGTTTAAAAGAAAATGTTATTTTTGGTAACTTAATACCATGTGGTACTGGTAAGAAAAACAGTGAAGAAATTATAAAAGAAGGAAAAGAAATGTATGAACTAGAATACTAGTTCTTTTCTTCTTTAAATTGATATATTGAAAATTAAAATTTCAGATATAATATAAGATGTTGCACTAAAGGAGTATTTTATTTATGCAAAAGACAACATTTGTTAAAAATGAAGCAGCAATGGCTAATAAAAAGTGATATATCATTGATGCATCTAATGTTATTTTAGGTAAATTAGCTGTTGAAGCTGCAAACATTTTACGTGGCAAAAATAAAGCTGATTTTACTCCTAATGTTGACTGTGGTGATTATTTAGTTATTATCAATTCAGATAAAATTGTTTTATCTTCTGATAAAGCTGAAAAAGAAAAATGATATAGACATTCTGGATATATTGGTGGTTTAAAAGAAAGAACAGGTAAACAAATGCTTGAAAAATATTCAGATGAATTAATTTATGAAGCAATCAAAGGAATGCTACCTAAGAACAAACTGTCTAGAAACATTATTAGAAAATTATTTGTTTACAAAGATAACAATCACAAACAAGCTGCTCAAAAACCAGTTGAATTAAAAATAAAAAGTAATTAAAGGAAAGAAAAATGAGTGTAGAGTATAAAGGTTTAGGAAGAAGAAAATCTTCTATTGCACATGTTAAATTAGTTCCAGGAACTGGAAAGATTTTCATTAATAAAAGAAAACCAAGTGAATATTTTCCAAATTCTTTGGTTATTCAAGATATGGAACAACCTCTTGTAATCACAGATACTAGAAAAAGTTTTGATGTATTTGTAAAAGTTGTTGGTGGTGGGTTTACAGGACAAGCTGGAGCAATAAGACTAGGAATTGCAAGAGCTTTACTTGCTGTTAATCAAGATTTTAGAAAATCTTTAAAAGTTTCTAAAATGCTAACTAGAGACTCAAGAGTAAAAGAAAGAAAAAAATATGGTTTATTGGGTGCAAGAAGAAGACCTCAATTTACAAAACGTTAATTATTTTATTTATTTTTAATAATTTAAACAGAAGGTAAAACTTCTGTTTTTTTGTTTTACATACCATATTATTTTTTTGGAATTAAGAAAAAACGCTTTAAAAAATGATTTTTTTATTATAATAATATGATTTAGACATAATCTAAATGGTCGGCTTGGGAATAATATTATTTTTTTATAAGGAGGATTTATGACCTTTACTTATGTAACTAAAAAAGAATATTCTGATTTAAAAGTTAGTTTAATAGAATTAATAAAATTAGTACAAAATGAATTTAGAAATGATTATTTTACTTTTCAATTTAATTTTATTGGTAGTGCTAAATACAATATGATAACAATCGGTAATCCAAATAAAGGATTTGATTTTGACGTTAATTTTGAAATACAGAAAATAAAAAGGAAAGATTTAAGTGCTCAAAAAATAAAAGAATTAGTATTAAAAAAATTTAATGAGTTAGTTACTAAAAATAAAATAAATTTTAGCTATCCTGAAAATAATTCAAGATCAATGACTATAAAAGAAAAAGATACACAGAAATCAAAGATATTATATGGAGTAGATATTGCAATAATATGAAATGATGAAATTATATTTCATAATAAAAAACAGTCTACCTTAGAATGACAGGAACTAAGAAAAAACAATGAAATGCTTGGAAATATAACAGAAATTAAAAAGAAAGGAAAATGAAATAAATTTAGAGAAATATATCTTCAAAAGAAGAATGATTATATTAACAAGGACAAAGAATCTTGTTCATTGTTTATTGAATCAATTAATGAGATTATGCAAGAAATAAATAAAACAATGACAACAAATAAATAATTTTTCTATTTTGACAAAAAAAGAAAGAGGGTGATGGAATATGAGTTATGAATTTGTCGAAAAAACAAAATACTTACCAATTAAAAAACATTTAATAAACCTAATAAAATTAGTTCAAAACGAAGTAAGAGAATGTTTCACTTTTCAGTTTAATTTTATTGGTAGTGCTAAATACAATATGATAACAATCGGTAACCCAAATAAAGGATTTGACTTTGATATAGATATAAGAGTAAATGATGATGAAGAAAATTATAAAGCAGAAGAAATAATAAACATATTAAATAATGCCTTTATAAAGCAAGTAAATGAAAATTTAACTATTTTTAGTTTTCCTGAAAATAGTTCTCGTGTTTTAACAATAAAAGCAGTGGATAAACAGAAATCAAAAATTTTATACAGTGCAGATATTGCTGTGGTTTTTGATTGTGAAAATGGGAAGCAGCAATACATACATTTTAATAAAAAGAAAAATTTATATTATTGAAACTATAAAAAAGAATCTTTTTATAAATTAGATGAAAAAATTTTAAAAATTAGAAGTAATAGTTTGTGAAATTGTGTTAGAGAAAGATATCTTGATAAAAAAAACAGAAACTACGAAAATAAAAAATCTTATTCTTTGTTTCTTGAAACAATTAATGAAATTTACAATATTTTTTCCAATTAATGAAAAAGTAATAGGAAAAAACCAGAAATTTTATTGGGATTTCTGGTTTTTTAATTATTTTTTATTAAAAAGTTTTTAAATAACACAAGTTGTACATTCAAATAGTTTTTCAGAATCTTTTAATACTTCTTGTCTAATTCTAATATAGTAAATTGATATACATTTTTTATTGAATGCATAAATATAAGCTTTGTTTAAATCTCTTGTTGTTGCATTTTCTGTTAAAAACAAAGTCATAGAAATTGCTTGATCAACATGTTGTTGTGCTGCTGCACAAATATCAATTATTGGATTAGTTCCCATTTCATATGCACCCTTAGCATAGTACATGTAGTTATCAACACTAATTTTATATGCTGGAACATAAATTCTTCCAACTTTTCCTTCTTTTCTTATTTCAATTGGTGAAACAGTAGGTTGTAAACTAGGAGTACATGAAGACAAGTAACTAATAGATCCAGTTGGAGCAACAGCCATTAAATGAGAATTTGCCAATCCGTATTTTTTAATATTTTCAGTTAGTTCAATTCAGTCTTGTTGTGAAGGAATTTCAAACTCATATTGTTTTAATAAATTTTTTATTTTTTCAGTTTTAGGAGTTCAATAGTCACTTTCACATTTTGTGTATTTATCAAAATAAGAACCA
This sequence comes from uncultured Mycoplasma sp., assembly GCA_947174035.1. GTDB lineage: Bacteria > Bacillota_I > Bacilli_A > Mycoplasmatales > Mycoplasmoidaceae > Malacoplasma. The sequence continues at coordinate 11,339 of CAMWHH010000007.1, forward strand.
TCAGCATATTTTGTGTTTTTGAAATTTTCAAAAATAAATCCTGTTTCTTTAGCATGTTTATTTGATGCTTTATAACAATGATAAGCCATTGCATAAAAAAACATGTTAGTAAAATCAACAGCTTCTGGACTATCATAATAAATTTTGTTAGTAGCTAAGAATCCATGTAGATTCATTGCACCTAATCCTACTGCTTTGTTTTTAGAATTTCCTTCTTGGATTGTTGGTGCTGAAGATAAATCAGCTAGATTTGCAATTGCATCCAAAGCTTTAATTGAATATTCTACAGTTTTACTGAAATTTTTACCATTTTCCATTACTTTTGCAATGTTTAAAGATCCTAAATTACAACAAACATCTTCACCTAGTTTTTCATATGATAAATCTGTGTTTAAAACAGAAGGAGTATTGATTTGAATAATTTCTGTACAAAGATTTGACATAATAATTCTGTTATTTAATGCAGCATTTTTTTCATTTGCAATGTCATCAAACAAAATGAAAGGATATCCAGATTCAAATTGAATTTCAGCAATTTGTTTAAATAATTTTCTTGCTGGAATAAATGTTTTTGAAATTCTTGGGTTATTTAAAAGATTTTCATATTCTTTTGTGATTGAAATGTCACTCATTGGTTTGTTGTATTCTCTTTGAATATCATAAGGAGAAAATAATGCCATGTCTTTGTTTTCTTTAGCTAAATGAAAAGCAACATCTGGAATAACTACACCTAATGATAAAGATTTAATTCTAATCTTTTCATCTGCATTTTCTCTTTTAGAGTCTAAGAATTTTAAAATATCTGGGTGGAACACATTTAAATAAACTGCACCAGCACCTTGTCTTTGACCTAGTTGGTTTGCATATGAGAAAACATCTTCTAAAATTTTCATTACTGGAATTATTCCTGTAGCTTGATTTTTAATATTTTTGATTGGAGCACCAAATTCTCTTAAATTTGTTAAACAGTAAGCAACTCCTCCACCTCTTTTTGATAATTGCAACCCCATTGTAGTAGCTCTAGCAATTGATTCCATATTATCTTCAACTCTAATTAAATAACAAGAAACAAACTCTCCTCTTTTCTTTTTACCAGCATTTAAAAATGTTGGTGTTGCAGGTTGATATCTTCCTGTCATCATTTCGTCTAAAAATGTTAAAGCATCTTGTTCGTTTCCTTTTGCAAATAACAATGCATTACAAGTTACACGATCTTCAAAATGTTCAAAATAAGTTTTATTGTCAAAAGATTTTAATGCATAAGTTGTATAAAATTTCATTGCACCCATAAATGAACTAAATTTAAAGTTATAACTTTTTGCTTTTTCAAAAATAGAAATTAAAAAATTTGGACTGTATTTTTTAAATAAATCAAAATCATAGTAATTATTAACAAATAAATATTCTAATTTTTCTTTTACAGAACCAAATACCTTAAAATTAGGCAAAATTTCAGTTTCTAAATATTTATCTACTGCTAATAAATCATTTTCAAATTGAAAATTTCCATTTTCATCAAAAAGTTTAATAGTTGCATTTAAAGATATATAAGAATCTTTGTCAACAATTATATTATTTTTGCTATTCGTGTTAGAGTTATTATTATTCATTTTTGTTACTTCCTAAAAATTATTATCTTTTCAAAATTTATTTCCGATTTCTATTACATTTTCAACATCTTGTTTTGTACCTAATAATTCAAAATTGTAAAGGTATGGAATATTTAGTTTCTTTGAAATTATATCCCCAGCAAGGCAATAAGTATCATAAAAATTAGTATTTCCTGATGCTATCACTGCTTTGCAATTATTTCTATTAGTTTCGATGTTTAAAAATTTTTTTACTTGTTTTGGTACAGCGCCAGCTGTTTGTCCATGACCACCAGCGTAAGTTGGTGTCAACAAAATAAAGGGTTCTTCAATAATTGGTGGATCTTCATTAAAATTTATTGGTAGTCTTGTTGATCTACAACCCACTTTTAAAATAAAACGATGTGTGTTATTGGAGATTGAAGAAAAATAAACAATATAAAATTTTTTTTCTATATTATCATTCATTTACTAAAAATCTCAATCTTCATCATCTGTTTCTTCAACATTTCCCATAATGTATGAAGAACCATTACCAGAAAAGAAATCATGATTTTCATCAGCTCTAGCTGATAATTGTACAAATATTTCTGGTTTAATTTCTGTTTCTTGAGGTGTAAATGGAGAATCATAACCTAAGTTTTGTAAAAATTTACCTGCATTATATACACTAAATTTAATTGCATCATCAGCAATATTGAAACCTGAATACAACTCATTTAAGAATTTTTTTTCTAAATCGATTACTTCATACAACAAATCGAAAACAAATTTTTTCATTTCTGCTTGTTTTTCAGGTGGTAATTTAGCAACCTTTTGTTGGTATTTATAACCACTATAATAGTTATGAATAACTTTATCTCTTAATATTAATCTAATGATATCTAAAGTATTTGGCAACATGTTTTTTGCACCTAAATAAAAAGGTAAATAGAAACCACCATATAATAAGAATCCAGGCATCATAGCTGCAGCTACTTTTGATTTTAATGGGTCATCTCCAATGTAATAAGGAATTAAAACTTGTGCCCTTTTTTGCAAACTTTCACAATTAATTACTCAATCATGTGCTGAATTAATTTGGTCACTTGAACAAAATGTAGAAAATATTGATCCATAACTTCTTGCATGAACTCCAACCATAAAAGCAAAGTTTGTGTAGATTACTTGTTCATGGTCAGTTAGTGAATTTTTAATTTGAGCCACATCACCTATTGTAGCTTGGATAGTATCTAACAATGTTAATCCTGTAAATGTTCTTACAACAAGTTCTTGTCATTTATTATCTAATTTGTTTCAAGAAGTTAAGTCGTTTGAAAGTGCAATTTTTTCAGGAAGTCAGAAATTTTGAGTAATTCTATTTCAAACTTCTAAATCTTTTTCATCATTAATAAAATTTCAATTTACTGATCTCATTTTCCCTTTTAAATTGTTTTTTGCATATTCAATTGGGGAAATTGATTTGTTGAAATAATCTTTTTTGTTGTCCATATTGCTCTCCTGACTTTAATAATCTAAATTAAAACACTTTTATAGGCTTTTTTATAAAAAGTCTAAAAAAATATTTTTTTAGACACTTAATATATTAATCTACGAAAATGAATACTAACAATAAACTTTATAA
>CAMWHH010000008.1 GCA_947174035.1 uncultured Mycoplasma sp.
TATGGATATTAAATGTGTTACTATAGTGTTGCACTTCAAATTTCACTCAAGGAAAAAGAAAAACACTAATTTGTTTTTCTTTTTTAACTTAATTTACTATGTTATGCATCACTATTTGTGTTTGAATTAATATTTTTTCAATTACTAATTCAAATAATTCCATTTTGTGAAAAAGCATTGTATGCTCTAATATCATAAACTTCAAATCGGTTTTTATTAATTATTTGTGCTAAAAAAGTTTCAGTATTTTTACTTGCAAATTGAACTAGTAAGTTACAAATTATTTCATTTGCAAACTTATAACTATTTTGATCGTTTTCTTTAGCACCTAAAGCTTTTTGTAAACTAGCAAATGAAGCAAAATCATCATAATTTAATTGATAAGCTAATGTACCATATTTAGTTGCTGAAGACAATGTGCTAGAATAAGCATTTATAGTTGTTGAATTATTTTCACCACTTATTTCTTCTCCAACATAACCATCAAATTTAGTGAAATAATTATCTGGTAAAGTTTCAACTATTTTAATTAATTCACTTTTCTTTTCAGATAGTTTTAATAAATTATTTTCTATTGTAGTTGCAAATGAATAATTGTAATTTGTTAAAGTATCTAAATTTGAAGCTAAATTTGATAAATCACTAAAATTTTGAGTATTATTAATAATTTTTATTAAAGCTTCTTTGTTATTTCCATAACTATATAAACACCCATTCAAATTAATGTTATTATTGTAGGTTTTAGTAAATAAAGCATCAACTACATCAGAACTTAAACTATTGTTGTTATATGTTTGCAGTCCCATAAAACCTAATAAATTATTACCACTTGTAGAAGATGATGTTGCTATTAAATAATTTGTATTTAATGTTGATTGATAAAAACTATCAGAAATAATATTGTTAGTTAAAGCAGATGTTGATGGAGTGGTTGTTGAACTATTATTACCAATATTTGTAATTGCTTTACCATAATAAGAACCATAAATAGAATTGTTAATATTAGTATAAATTTTTGATTGATCTATTAAAGACTGTGAAGTTAAAGTTGTAGTACTACTGTTTAAAATAGTATTAGAAGAATTTTCTCATACAACAAAACCATTTTCATTAAGCAAAGTGTCTTTCATGTATTTCAAGAAATTTGCAAAATTATTTTCCATTAAATATTTAACTACTGAAACTAAATTGTATAAAGCATTAAAATTGCTAACTTGAATTAAATATTCACTTTGATTTTGTTCATTTCATAAATCAAAACTGTACTTTCTAATACTTGTTAAAACATCATCATTTTTAGCCACATCAGTTTTTGTATTTGAAGTTGTCCCATAACTGAAAAGACTATTAGTTTCTTTTTGATAATTTGTCATAAAAAAGAAATTATCAAGTGCAGTTTTTAAATAATTTTGTAAATCAGTAACACTTGTATTATCTTCGCTATTTGCACTTTTAAAAGGATTTGTTTTTAAGTTAAAAGTGTAATTGCTAGTTGAATAAAAATCACCTAAATATTTTTCAAAAACTGGTTTTTTAAGTAAATTAGAAACAAAATCACTATCAGATAAAACACCAGTTAATGCATAATTAACATAACTATTTGTTGTGTATAAATATTGAGAATATTTATCATATTCAGCAGGTTGAACAACTAAAGAATTTGTTACACTAGATAAAGCATTTAGTACAGTGTTGTATAAACTAGTGGTAACTTTATTGTTACTATTTGAATTAACAGAATTTGTATGTTCAGTTTCAAAAGGATTAATACTTGTTGATGATAATAAAGCATTTTCATATAAAAAGTTTTGATTGACTGAATAGTAATCAGCTTGTTCACTTTTTGCATATTGGTAGTTATAATTTGAAGCTAAACCATTGTTATAAACACTATAACCATAATTTTGATTATAAGTTTTTTTAGAATCATACATTTTTTCAGCAGCAACTTTTGCTTTGTCATAATATCCAACAGTTGGTGAAAAATTAGAAACTGCTGATGCTAAAGTTTTATCTGGTTCACTAGAATTCAATGTATTCAAATTAAACATTGTTTGGTTAAAATTAGTTCCATCAATTCCTGTGTGATTACTCAATAAAGCAAATTGGTAAATTAATCAGTTTACATTTGATTTAAAAAAATTTGTAAGTTCTGTTGATAAATCAACAGTAAAATTCTGGTTTGAATATTTATTCAGTAGGTAACGATATAAAACAACAAGTGCTGAATTTAATTTTTTTTGTGAAGTGTTACTACCTTTACTAATTAAACTATCACCATCTAATGAAGCAGCATAAACTCCATCTTGAGATCTAAAGAAAATAAATTTATTTAAAGAATTACTATATTCATTGCTGCTATCTATTTTGACTGTTCCAGGAATAAAATTATCTATAACATAAACATTTTGATTTGTTAAATCCTTTAAAGCACCATCTTTATTAATGATATTTTTTAAATAATCAGATGATAACTGCAATGGTGTTATTTGATTGTTACTAGTAGTAGTATTTGTATAAGGATTAGTAGTATTAATAAAATTTGCAGACAATAAATCTAAACCTTTGTTGTCAGTAGAAGTTAAATCAATATTGTGTGATATAGAATTGTTAATATCAGTAAGTTGACTAGTATTTTTACCATATATGTATGAAACAGCTGCTGCAAATTCACTACCTTCATCTGAAAATAGTGTGCTATTTTTTACTAATTTAGAAGTAACTGCATTATCAGAAATAATTAAAGGAATTGATTTAAGTCCTGTATCTGAATCAGTTTCATAATTAGTTACTTCATTTTTAGTGTTACTGTCAGTGAATTTACTTCCAGATAAAAAATTAATGAATTTTGAAAGAGTTCCTTCATTGGTATTTGTTGCATTTTCATTTCCAAAATATGGAAAAGCATAAGTTCCAGCATTTGATGGTGTATCACTACTAGAAGTATCACCACCATCAGTTGCAGTATCATCATAAAAACTTATTTTTCTTTTCAATGAAACAGTATTGCTATTTGTAGTAGTTTCTGTTGGAGTAGTTTGTGATTGATCACCACCTCCACTTGCATCAGGGTTTTGACTATCACCATTATCTGGATTTTCTGGTGTTTTATATAAACTATTTATTCCTAAAGGATCACTAGGTGTAGAGTAATTTCACTGAACAAAATCTACAACATAAGGATTTTCATATTCAGCATATTTTTGAAAAACAAAATCTTGAAAAGATGCAAATTCAACATCAGGTCTTTGGTTAGAAGAACTTAGTAAATCAATTCGATTATCAAATTTAAATTTATAATCAGAAGTTGCATTAGTTAATTTAGCAGTGCTTTTTAAAGCATTTAAAATGTTTTCTTCTGTTGGGTTATACTCTACATTTCCAGTTTTAGTATTATAAACTGAAACATATAGTGTAGAAAACAATTTATCAGTAAAAGTTGATCTTGCTAAACTATTTAATTTTTTTTGAATATATGCATTTTTATTACCACCGTTAGGATCTAAAATTTCTTGTTGAAACTTCAATTCCCAATCATTACCATACATGTCTTTATAATTTTTTATTGAATCTTCATATTCAATATTAATTTTTTCTTTTTCATTATCTAATAAATCTTTGTATTCACTATTTCTTTGTGAAAGTGTAACTAATCAATTATAAAGAATTTCATCAACTACACCTTCAAAGTATCATTGAAAGCCACCTGACGTTTTTAAAGCTTCATTAGCTATTTGAGAAAGTGAAAAACTGCTAGTAAAAGCACTACCAGTATTATTTACTAAATATGAATTATTAATAAGATTTTGATCAACACTACCACAAGCTGTTACAACAACTGGAACTGCTGTTAAACTCAAAAATAAACCATATTTAATTAATTTTGTTTTTTTAAATTTTTTATTAAATTTTAATTTCATATTTTCACCTTTTCACTTTCTCAAATTCTAACTAGATTGATCTTTATAATTTAAAACTCATCTAGAACCCAACTGACTATTTAACCTTATGTCATAAACTGTAACTTTGTTAGTTGATGTAACATTTGAAATAGCTGAAGTTTGAATTGAAGTATCTGTTGCCATTTGAACAACTAAATTTCAAAATAAATCATTTGCTTGTTTATCACTATTTGTGTTTGTAGTTGAAGTACTTGTTTGATTTGGGTCATTAGTAGTAAAAGCAGTTTTTAAATAATTTAAAAATTCTGTGGCTGAAGTTAAATTATTTTCACTTAGTTGAATAACATATGAAGCATATTTATACCCACTAATTGCATCAGATTCTTCAGTATATAACTCTTGTTGTACATAACCTTGTTTTGGTTTAAAAGCTTCATCTTTAATCTTTGAAGTGTCATTAATAATAGTAGTTAAATTTTGTTGCATCTGAGTTAAATTACTTGCATTTGCTACACTTGAAATATCAACATTAAATAACTTTTGAATGTTATTTGCTAATGATAAAACTTGTGAAGAAGAGTAATTTTTAACCATATTAACTAAATTTTCTCGATTTTCTGAAAAACCATATAGTAAGCCTTTTTGATCTGAAGACTGATTAGTAAATAAAGTATTTTCTAAAGTTTTAGTAATGTTTTGTGAACTCGAATTTGTTTGAATACCTTGAAAATTTAACATATCTGAAACATGAGTGTAATACGAGGATAAATAACTATCATTCACAAAAGCAGAACCAACAGTATCTACAACACTTTGACTAGAACTAAGTGGATAATATGGAGAACCTTGAGAATTATTTACATTTGAATAAACATTAGCACTTTGATACAGTAATTCATTAGGTTTTTTGTTTTCAACATTTTTTTGATTTTTTGAATCAAGACTTGTTTCTCAAACTAAAAATGATAAACGCGTATCTGCAGTTGAAAGTTTACTTGATAATTGTGATAAAAATACTTGACCATCATTAGCCATTAAATAATCAATTGTTGATAAAAGTGTCAAAAAGTTTACATAATTATCAGCAGGAATTGCATTTAATTCTATATTTTCATTAATTCACAAATCTTTTCTGTACTTATTCAAATTATCATATGTAATAGTTGGTAAACTTGCTGTTGTTGTTGTAGAAGCTCCAAAATCAAAAGTTTGAGTTTGTTTTAAATTAACTCATTTACTTGAACTGTTTTGGAAATTAGAATTGAAAAAGTAATTTGATAAAGCACTATTAATGTATGTGCTCACATCAACATTGTTAAAATCGTATTTATTTACATCATATAATTGTGGAATTATATAATCATAAGTACTTAAATTAAACTTATCTTTCAATCCGCTTTGTAATAAAACATTTTTCTTAATCAAATCTGATAATAAATTACCATCATTACCAACAGCTAAAATTGCTTGGTTTATAAAAAAATCATCAGTGTAGATATATTGACTGTATTTAAAACCTTCAAAATCTGATTTTAAAGGTCCAAAAGATTTACTAGCAATATATGAACTAATATCAGTATTTAATTTTTTATAAACACCTTTATCACCATAAGGATCATTTAAATCAATATCTTTTAAAGACTGATCGTTTGCACCAAAAGGATTTTCTAACTTTAAAGAATCTAATGCAGTATAATGACCAATATTACCAGCAGTAGTTGTATCTTTGGTAACAGTAGCAGTAAAAGGATATGGGTATCTTGCAGCTAATCCGTTAAAAAGTGATTTTGTGCCATAATTTGAAGCTAACCCTAATTTATCAGATGTATCATACTTATTTTTTGCTTCAAAAAGATTTGTTTCATAATTTTCAATTCTTTTATATCTGCTACTAATATATGCATAGTTAGCTAAATCTTGTAAGACTGTTAAAGCATTATTATCACCACTTAAAAAGCTAAAATCAAATAAACTTTGATTGGTTTCTAATTGTGCATATTTTGTAATTAATCAATCACGATTATCATCAAAAAAAGTTTTTAAAGTTTGTGGTAAATCAATTGAAAAACCAACATTTGCATTAGACTTGTTTTGTAAGTAACGGAATAGAACAATATTACCTGCTCGTTTTTTTGCATCAGTTAAAGTAGTTGCTTTTGAAATATATACTTCACCATCCAAAGCAATAGCATATACAGCAGTATCATCTCTCAAAAATAAAACATTACTTAAATCTGTGTTATCTGTTGGAATAAAAGCATCAATAACATATAATCCATTACTAGAGTTGTAATTATTACTACTACCAGTAGTAGTGCTACTTAATTGTGAATAAGCAGTTGTAGATAAAATTTGCTTTACTTGTTCATCTAAAATTTGAGTATATAAAACATTTGTATTGTTAGAAGAACTTGTATCAGTAGTGTTATTTTTAAAACCATCAGCACTAACACTAACAAAATTAGAAGTAATTAAATCAAATGGTAAGTTTGTTTCAGTGATTAATGCTTTACTAATTTGTTTTCTAACTTCATCATTAACTTTTGCATCGCTACTATAAGCAGTATTAAATAAAAAAGTAGATGCTATTGATAAATTTGATGAAATACTTGTATAAGAATTAACATTATTAATCAATTTATAACTACTTGAATCTGATGAATAACCATATTTATTTAAATTAATTAATCCCAATTCTTCATTTGCATTCTCGTTTTCTAGAAAACCATTTTTAGAACTATTTTTGAAATTAATAAATTTTTCAACATCTGAATAACTATCATTTGTTTTTGCTGCACTAAAATATGGAAATTTGTAACTTGCACTAACTGTTTGGTTAATTGCATCTTTACCAATGGCATTAGGATTATAAATTGATTCTAATCCATCAGCTGGATTAGAATAATTTCATTGCGAATAACTAATAATAAAAGGATTTTCTGATTGAACTCATTGATCAAAAATAAATTGTTGAAAATTTGCATATTCATTAGCAACATAATTATCAATTTGACTATTATTTGTACCATTTTTATTAAACTTAAAAGAAATATCACTTGAATCTTGTAATGCTTTTTCAAGATTTGCTTGATTAGCTGGAACAAAATTACCAGTTTTATCAACTAAAGAAAGATAAAAATTAGAAAACAAATCAGATGCAAAAGATGAACTTGCTCATTCTAATCATTTTTGTTTTTTTCAAGCATCTTCATTTCCACCATTAACATCTAGTTCATTTTGTTGAAACTTTAATAAAAAATCATTTCCGTTAGACTCTTTTGAAGAATCATATACACTTTTATAATCATCATCAATTTTTTGTTTTTGAACTTCTCAAAGTCTATGATAACCATCTTTATTGTTTGACAAATCATTGTTATTTGCTAAGTTTGAATATCATTGGTAAATTGCTTGATTATTAAGTTGATTGTGTCATTTCTTAGACCCAGTTGTAGTTGTTAAAGAATATTTAGCTAAATCAGATAAATCTAAATTATTTGTTAATCTTAAACCATTACCTTTTGACACTAAATTATCCAATAAAGTAGAAGAAATCTCACTAGAACAAGATGTTAAAACTGTTGGAACTACTGTAATTGCTCCAAGCGATAAAATTAAAGGTAAAAACTTTTTAAATTTTAATTTGTTCATTTTCTTCTCCTTAATTAACTACTATGTAGTTGGTTGAGTTGTTGTTTCACCACTTGTAGAATCGCTACTTGTAGAGAATGGATTGGTTACTTTTCAATCTAATATTCACTCAACTCCTAAAAACATATAAAGTCTGACATCATATGCTTTTATTTTTCCTTTTTCTACCAAAATTAAATTAATAATTCTATCTTGCAAACTTGAATCAACTGCTTGTTGAATAACTAAATTACTCAATATATCAAAAGCACTTTCACTATTAGTATCATCAGTTTGGTTAACAGATAAAGCTTTTAACAAATCACTGTTTGATAATAAATCATATCTGCTTAGTTGAATGACATATGCAGCAAATTGAAGTAATGGTTGACCAGAATCCGATAATAAACCATTATTATTTGTTTCAGTTGAATATCCTTCATTTAAAATTCCAAATCTTTGTGAAAAAACTTTAGTTGAGCTTAAACTAGCATTTAAATTAGTAACAGCTCTAATTAATTTTTCTTTTTTCTCTTTCAAAGTAATTGTTTTATTTTCAGCAACTTCTTTTAATTGATTTTGTTTTAATTTAGAAGCCAAATCATTTGCAATTGTATTAATGCCTTCAACTGTTTGTGTGTTTTGAATAACTTTAACAACAGTTTCTAAATCTGATCCATACCCATATAAGATTCCGTTTAAATCTTTGTTATCTAGTGTTGGCGAAGTGAATAATCTATTTGAAATGATTGAATTTAAATTATTTGTACTACTTCTTTGTAATCCTAAAAAACCAGACATATTATTGCTTACTGAATAATATGTAAGTGCTGCAGCAGAATCTTGATATGAAGAATAAATTCCAATATTTGGATTAGAACTGTTTGTTCATTCTGAATTTTTTAACTCTTCTTGATAAGTTACAGTAAGTGGGCTCTTAGTAGCATTAGATTCTTGGTTAGTTATTTTATAACCACCAATGTATGAAGAAAAGTAACTATTGTTAACATTTCTATTAATTTTACTAGCAGACATTAAAGCACTTGCTGAATTATTTTGATCTGTTTCTTTTTCTAATGCTTTGTTTTCTGAATTTTGTCAAACAACATAAGCATCTTCACCATTGCCAATTAATGAAGTCATTTGTTTTAAAAAGAAATCAAAATCATTTTCTACCATAAATTTAGTAGTAGCTACAGTAGTGTATAATTTGAAATAATTTTCAATCGCAGTTGATGTTAAAACAGCATTTTCTGATTTTCATAATTTAACTTTATAATTTTGTAAAATTTCATTCAAATCAGTACCTTCTGTATTGTTAGTTATTCGAGTATCTCATTTTTGATTATCATCATTTCCTAATTTTAATCATTTTATCTGTGCTGAATCAAAAGAACTATTGAAGAAAAAATTTGACAAAGCATAATTTAAATATTTAGAAATATCAACAGTTTTTGAATTATAAGTAACATTTAAAGTACTAAATTTTAAGTTATCAAAATCAAAAAAATCACCAATGTATTTTTTCAAATAATTCATTTTACTCAAATTTGGTAAATTACTTCCCTCATTAGAATACGCTAATAAAGCTGCATTAACATAACTAGAATTTGAATAAATAAATTGTGAATATTTAAATCCTTCAAATGCTAAATTTAATGTTGTTAATTCATTTACTAAAGCTTGTAAATTAGAGTCTAAAATTGTCAAACTAGTAAAATCTGATCCATCATAATTTTTTTGACCATTACTAGATGTAGAAAAAGGATTTAAAGTTGAACTAACAGTTGTAGCAATTTGAAAAGAAATATTTTTATTTGAATCATAAGTGTTTGCATCGTTTTCAGAGAAATTACTATAAATTCATGGAGCTGCTAAACCATTTTCATAAACACTTGTTCCATAATTTGCACTATATGTATTTTTACCATTGATTAAAGCTTCATTATATTCATCAACTTTTTTATAAAAACTAATTTCATGTAAAAAGTTATTTATTGCATTTGCAGCGTTTTTTTCATTTTCAGATAAATTCAAATCATTTAAATTAAATAAAATATTATCTTGTTTAGAAGAAGCATATAAATAAATTAACCAACTAATGTTACTTTGATAAAAAGTTTTTAGTTCAGATTGTAAATCAATAATAAAAGAATAAGAAGAATCTTTAGAATTTAATCCATTATATAAAGTTCTAAATAAAACAACCTGACCAGCTCTTTTCTTTTTTTCAGCAGCTGATAAACTAGAAGTTGCTGTTGTTGAACCATTAATATAGTTATATCCATCAATTGTAATAGCATGAACTCCAGCAGAGTTTCTTAATAACATATAATTTGTTAAATTTTTATTCTTAGGAAGAAATGAATCAACAACATATAAGTCTTTATCTCTTAATTTATTAAGATCACCATTTTGATTAATGATTTTATTAACATATGATTTATCTAATTTTATTTGGTATTGATCACCATCAGTAAAAATTGAACTAGTAGAAATAAATTCATTAGAAATCGTATCTAATCCTGTGTTGGCATCATTGTTTATTGATAAAGAACTTGCTAAATCTTTTTGAATTTTTGTGTCAATGTTTGGGATTCCGCTATTTGAAGAACCATTAGTTTCACTTTTAAAATTAACATCTGTTGCAGCATTACTATTTCTTCAAAATAAATAACTTGAAGCAGCAGCAAATTCTATATATAAATCAGAATATATAGAATTATTTTTAGCAAGAATAAAAGTTGAACTGTCATCAGTATAACTTGTTGGAATGTATAACAAACCATATCCATTTGTATCATAACTTGATTTAAATGGTATTTTAGTAGTAGAAGATGTAGAAGAAGAATCACTTGGTAGTTTAACAGTTGAATCAGTTGCTGAATCAGCTTGGTTTATAAAACTTACAAATTTAGAAACTGTACCACTTGTAGAACCTATTGCATCATTACCAAAGTACGGATATATATAACTTGCAGCTGTAGCTGTAGTAGTTGTGCCACTATCACCGCTATCACCAGATTCTCCAGTTTCAGAATCACCTGTTGTATCATCTTTATAATTTATAGCAAAGTTGTTTCTTTGAATATTTTGAAGATTAGAACTAGTTGTAATGTCAGTTGGAGTAGAAGAATCATCAGGATTTTCTGTAGTAGTAACACTTGTTGCATTTGTATATAAAGAACCTAAGCCTTGAGGAGGTGTTCCATATTTTCAAAGCGACATATCTACTACATATGGATTTACAATTTGAACATACTGATCTCAAATAAATTGCATAAAATCAGCATATGCTTTATCAATTACATCATTCGATAGTGATGAAGAACTATCATTAGCTGGAAAACCAAAGATTAAATTTTGTTTTTCTAAAGCATTATAAATATCTGTAACATTTACATTACTTATATTTGATGGATTCACAATTGTCCCATCATCTTTTTTATAAGTTAAATAACTCTTATTAAATAAATAAGTTTCAAATTGACTAATTGCTCAAGAATTTCATTGACTTTGCTTATAAGCTTGTTCACTACCACCAGAACTGTCCAAGACTTCTTGTTGGAATTTTAAAGCTCAATCATCTTTATATTTTGTTTGGTAGTTTTTAACCAAATCTTTATAGTTATCTTCAATCAATTTATTTTGATTAATAAAAGAATTTTTGAAATTAATATTAGTTGTTTTACTAAGTTTTTCTAATCATTTAAAAACTAGCTGGTTTGTAATTTCACTTAAATAAGCTTTCATTCCAGTATCACTTTTTAAAGAAGACAAAGCATAGTCTTTTAAACTAGTATTTTCATCAAGATAGGTTCCTTGTTGTTTAGAAACTGTTTTATCAAAATAATTTGTTTGAGCAGAACAAGATGCTAAAAAAATTGGCAAAATACCAAAAAAAGATATTGCAGAAAATTTTCAAATTTTTTTATTCTTTTTAATTTTCATAATTTTTTTAACACTCACAACTTAAATTAAATAACTAATTATAACAATTTATTTTATTATGGAAACAAGATAAATTAATTAATACAATTATTTGAATTTTTACAAATAATTGTATTCTATTGTATTATCAAAGTCTTTTTGTTTCACTATTTTCTTGCTTATTACCTTGAATTTCATACTCATTTGATTTTTTCAAACCTTTTGTCAAATTCGAATAAGTATAATTTGTTTGAGAACTTTTCAAAGATGATCAAAATTCCAATGAACCAGTAACCATAATAATGACACCAGTACCACCAATTGCTATCCCGTTAGGAATACTTGTAGTGATTGTTATCAAATAAGGAATAATAGCAATAATTGTTAAGAATGGAACACCTATACAGTTGATTCGATTTAATGTTCTTGAAATATATTTTTGTGTTTCTTCACCCATTTTAACACCAGGAATAAATTTTCCAGATTTTTGAAAATTCTCTGATAACTTTTCAGAGTTAACTTGAATATGGGAGTAAAAGAAACCAAACAAGACAATTAAAACAGCATATATTGTTAAACCAACTGGTGTTTCAATTGATAAGTAATTATTAATCAAAGCAACACCATCACTATTAGATGGTAAGAACTGGGAAATTGTTGGAGCAATTGTCATTATTGAACTTGCAAAAATTACTGGAATAACTCCTGCTGCATTTAATTTAATTGGTAAGTAAGGCATTTCATCAATTTCTTTAGAAAGACCTTGACCAATTTGTTGAATTGGAATTTTTCTAACAGATCCATTCATAAATGTTGTAGCTAATAAAATGATAATGAAAAACACCAAGTAAACAATGAAACTAAAATACTTTAACAATTCATTATTAATTGTTCCAGATGAAGTTAGAATTACATAAACATTTGAAAAGTTTGGATAAATAGAAGAAACGATCCCAGACAATATTATTAAAGTAACACCATTACCAACACCACGTTTTGAAATAATATCTGAAATAAATAATGTTAAAAAAGTTCCTGCTGTCATCCCAAGCAAAAGTAAAGCAACTTGACCGCCATTAACACTAGATAAACTAGACTCACCAAAAAAACTTGAAACTAATCCTTGTGTACCAGCCAAACTTAAAACTGCATAAGCTTGCATAATTGCAAAAGGAATTGTTAATAATCTTGTAATTACTTCTAATTTTTTCTTTCCTCTTTCACCAGCTTTAGATAATCTTGTTAAAGGCTTAATTAAATCTGACGATAATAATTGAATAATAATTTGCGCTGTAATGTATGGTGAAACACCAATTGCCATAAATGACAATCTTGATACCCCACCACCACCAAGTAGGTTTAAAATCCCTAAGAAAGACTGTTGAGCATTTTCTTGTTGAGAAGTATTAATTGTTAAACCAGGCATAGTCAAAGATGAGCCAATTCTAAACAAAATTAATAAAACAAGTGTTGCAATAAAAGAAACCAAAACTTGTTTATTAGTAAAAATTTGTTTTAACTCAACTCAAAAAGATTTTTTATTTTGATATTTTGATGTGTTATTCATATTGACAAATATACTATAAAATCACTGCTTTTTATTATAAAAGAT
>CAMWHH010000009.1 GCA_947174035.1 uncultured Mycoplasma sp.
ATTTAAAGATATTAAGAAAACAAGAAAAATATTTCAAATAAAACTTGAAAAAACCAATAAAAAACAATAAATTGCAACTATTACATTAGAATGAATTGGTTTTTTTGAAAAAACAAAAATTCTTTCTACAATTGAATTCTTTTTTAAGTCAAAAATTAATGTAGTCAAAATAATAAAAGGCATACTAACTAAAGGAGTACTAATAACACTTGGCATAACTAAAGATGCATATTCTTTATTGATTAAAAGTAACATAATAGAAAATAAAGGGAAAATAATAAAAGTTGAAATAGGGGCAGCTATAGACTTTCAAAAATAAAGGTTAAGAATATTAACCAAAATAAAATATTTATTAAAATAATTCTTAACGTTAAAAAATACTTTTTTAAAAATCATTTCTAAACCTTATAAATAAAAAGTAAGTTTAAATTCGTCAATAAACAATCTTTTAATCTTCTAACTTTGCAAACATTCTTTTTTTGTATGCTTCAACTCCTGGTTGATCAAAAGGATTAACTTTTAATAGTAAACCACTCATTGTAACTGCTTTTGAAAATCAAGAATATAAAAAACCAAAAGTCTCTTCATTTCTTTGTTCTAGTTCAATTTTTATCACATCAACTTTTCCTTCGATGTGGTGAGCATCAATAGTGCTACTTGCAGCAACTTTATTTATATAATCAAGTTTTTTACCATTTAAAAAACCTAATCCATCTTCGTCATTTAAAAACTCTTGAATAGTTATGTTAGCAAGTGGTTTTCTAAATTCAATACATGTTTCAAAAAGAATCTTATTTCCTTCTTGTAAAAATTGTCCTACAGAGTGTAAATCAGTAGAAAACAAACAATTGAATGGTAATAATCCTTTTCCTTCTTTTCCTTCAGATTCAGCAAATAATTGCTTTAAATGTTCGCTAAAGAATTGCAAAGCATTTTCATAAATACAAAAAACTTCAACAGACTTATTGTTCTTTTCATATTCATAGTGTCTTAAAGCTGCATATTGATATGCAGTATTCTCTTCGATGTTAGAACTTTTTGTTGCTTCAATTGCTTTTGCACAACCTTTTAAGACTTTTTCTACATCTAATCCCATTACACCCATTGCAAATAGTCCAACTGGAGTAATTGCACTAAATCTACCACCTATATCACTTGGGATAGAAAAAGTTCTAATTTTTTGTTTATGAGCAATTTTTCTTAATGTTCCTTTTGTTTTATCAGTGATTGCAACTATTCTTTCTTTTGCACCCTCACTTCCAAATTTTTCAAACAATAAGCTATAAAAAATTCTAAAAGCTACTCCAACTTCTAAAGTTGTCCCAGACTTTGAAACTACTATTAAATAAAATTCTTCTTTTTTTAATTTTTCTAACAAGGAAGCAACGTAAGAAGAAGACATACTTGAAACATAATAAATTTTTTTATCTCTATTAAATTCTGGTAATACCAAATCAATCCCAGCTCGTACCCCAATATAAGAACCACCAATTCCTAATAAAACAACATTTTTAATTTTTTTGTTGTTATGTCATTCTTTAGCTAAATTGATTAGTTCTTTGATTTCATTTTTGTCATAGTTTTTAGGATAGTCAATTCATCCCAACATTGAAGCACCTTTACATTTTCTTTCTTCAATGCTTTTGTTTAAAGTTTCAATTTTTGATTTATAGGTCTTAAAAATTTTTTCAGCATCTTTTGGATTACTTGAAAAATTATCTAAATTTAATTTAATCATTATCTTGTCTCCTTAGATAATATGATAATTACTTTTTAACATCTAGATTAAAAAAAATAAAAAAGATTAATAATTAATCTTTTTTCACTAAATTTGTATCATTAATCAAAGTTGATAATTTTTTTGAATAATCACCAAACAAACAAGTGACAGTTTCATCACTCATCATTACTCCTTTAGCACCCATTTTTTTAATTCTGTCTTTATCAACTAATTCAATGTTTTTAACACTGAATTTAATCGAATTAAGAGATGCTGTATTTGAAATATAATTCTCTACTCCTCCAATTGCTTCAATAATTTCATTTACCTCAAAAGGAATTTTTTCACTTACAGTTAACTCAGTGTTAACATTTGTAGCAATTTTTTTAGCTTTTCTTTTGGCAATTAAATAACCTATTCCAAAAGTTAAAATATAATATCATGTAGTTTTTTTCATTTTATTTATCCCTTACAAAAGAATCTCTTAGCTTTTTAAGATAATTTTTTTTACAATCTGGTTTAAACATTTTAAATTTAGCATAATTAAACTTAATAACTAAATTATTAATAAAATTATCTTCTATTTTTTCTCCATCTAAAATAATTGAAGCAATTGATTCTTGTTTAGATTTTAATATTATTTTATTTTCTGAACTTAGGATAAAAGGTGATTTTAAAGTACTATATCTTTTTTGTGTTAGTGGTTCAATTTCAATAAATTGCACCAAATCAAGGTTTGGGTCTACTATTGCACCACCTGAATTTTTAGCATGCCCTGTAGATCCCAAAGGTGTAGAAACTAAAATTCCTGTTCCTTTAAATTTTTCAAGTAAAACATTATTAATATAAACTTGTGTATCTAGTACTTTATCACTTCTAATTAGAATTTCATTAATACAAAAATAATTTTTATTATTAATGCTTATTTCAATTGTTAAAGGCTGAAAAAAATAACTTTGATCTGTAACTTTTTTAAAAATAGTTTTCAAATTAGATGCATTAAAGTATGAGTAATAACCTAAATTACCCCCATTAATTGCAACAATTTTTTTATCAATATATTTATAACGATTTCTTAAAAAAGTACCATCTCCACCGACTATAAAAATATATTCATAATCAGTTTCGTTGTATTGTCAATCATTTGGTGCTAAATTTTCAATTCTTTTTCTTAGTAAAAGAGATTTTGGTGAATTATTATCAATAATTAAATATTTATTCATTATTTATTTGGATTTCCAAGTTTAACTAAAATATCAGTGTCATCTTTTTTTACTTCATCATAAAAACAACAAGATTCAAAGATAAAACTTTTATTAATATTTGAATAAACTGGATCTGAAAATTCATTATTCTCTTCTAGAAAAACCTTTCATTCAGAATCATTAAATCCAATAAATAAATTTCCTGGTTTTTTATTATCATGAATGTCAAAAGCAATTGGGTAACTTAATGCATCAGGACACTGCAAAATAAAATCCAAAATTTCCCTATTTCTATCAATTGCACTTACATTGGCTAAGTATTCTTTTAAATGAGGATTCATAACAAAAAGTTCAGAATTAAAATTTATTAAATCTGATAAATTTGGTACCAATTCTTGCATTAAAAACAAAACTTCTTCACTAATTGGAGTAAAACTCAAGTTTACTCTTTCATATCTAATATCATTTTTTTTAAAAAAATCTTCAGCTTTTTTACTACCTAAGCAATCAGATTTAATGAATAATTTAATCATGAAATACCTACTTATTAACTTAATATATATAACTAATATGAATTAAATAAATTATCATATTATATATAACATTAAAAAACATGTAATATATATAATTATATATAAAGTTGAGTTTTTTAAATTAATTTATTCTTGTATTTTTAGGTTGGATTAGTTATGAAAAAAATTATTGTATCTGGTATTCAATCAACAAATTCTTTAACACTTGGTAATTATTTAGGTGCATTAAAAAATTTTGTTGAATTACAAAATGAAAATGAACTTTTTGTTTTTATTGCTGATATGCATTCAATTACTGTTAATTTTGATCCAAAAGAATTAGCACTTAATCGTAAATCTGTTGCTGCAATATATGCAGCATGTGGACTTGATTTTGATAATAATATAGTTTTTTATCAATCAAGTGTTTTAGCACACACCCAATTAAGTTATATAATCACTTGTCATAGTTATATGGGTGAGTTAAGTAGAATGACCCAATTTAAAGATAAGTCGCAAAAAGTAGGTGCAAATAAAACAACTAATATTCCAACTGGTCTTTTTATATATCCTTGTTTAATGGCTGCTGATATATTGTTATATGATGCAGATTTAATTCCAGTTGGTAAAGATCAAAAACAACACATTGAACTTGCAAGAGATATTGCAATAAGAATGAACAAAAAATATAACAAAAAGCTTTTTAAAGTACCTGAAATTTATGAATCAAAACTTGGCGCAAAAATTATGGATTTAGTTAATCCAGAAATAAAAATGTCAAAATCTAGTGAAAATCCAAAGGGAACAATTTTTTTATTAGATAAACTTGAAGATGTTAGAAAAAAAATTATGCAAGCTAAAACTGATTCTTTAAATGTTGTTAAATACAATGTAGAAACTCAACCTGGAATCAGTAACTTAATCACCATCTATTCTTGTTTAACAAAAAAATCAATATCAGAAATTGAAAAAGAATTTGAAAACAAAAATTATGGAGAATTCAAAACAAAAGTTGCAGATGTAACTTGCAACTTTATTGAATCAATTCAAGAAAAATATTTCTTTTATTTCAACAATAAAGAATTAGAAGAAAAATTAAATAAAAATGCAAAGTTATGTAATGAAATTGCAAACAGAAAAATAAACTTTGTTCAAAATGCTTTAGGACTTGGCGAATTTAAAGGATAAAAAAATTTATGAAAAATTTAGCAAACAGAAACTTAGTAGTTTGTGATTTAGATGGATCACTTTTAAGATCAGATGAAACTATTTCTGACTTTACTGTTAACATTATTAAAAAATTTATTGAAAAAGGTAACATCTTTTGTATTGCCACTGGAAGACCAATAAGAGCAGCAATTGATTACTACAACCAATTAGAACTTAATACTATCATGGCAAATTTAAATGGTGGAATTTTGATTAATCCATCAAAACCAAGTTTTTCTTTACTAAATTTAGGTTTTTCTAGTGATACTGTTAAATCTCTTTTTTCAAACAAAAAACTATTAAGTCATATTACTTGTGTTTTTGTAGAAAGTATTGATGCAACTTATTTATTTACAGATAAGAAAAATGAATACCTAAAATGAGAATTTTTATCAAAATTCCATGTAGCGTCAAATAGCAAAAAGGGAAATTTTAAAATTCTAAAATTAAATGACTTTGAACAACTTAATAATGAAATTAATTCAATTTTAATTTACATTGAAAACAAAGAAAGTTTAGATTATATAACATTTAAAATTAAAGAATTTACAAGTACTTTAGTAGTAAGAAACTGATCATTACCAAGTGACTTTGCAGGTACAGTTATAGAAGTTAATTCTATTTTTTCAAACAAAGGTACAGCAATTAAATTTTTATCAAGTTATTACATGATTCCTTTATCACAAACATATTCGTTTGGTGATGGTGAAAATGATATAGATATGCTTTCTAAAAGTAATGGTTATGCAATGAAAAATTCTTCATATACTGTAAAACTATTAACTAATAAAATAACAACCCACACTAATGATGAAGATGGAATAGCCATTCAAATGAAAAAACTTTTTAAGTTATAAAAAAAATAGCATTACTAAAATGCTATTTTTTAAATTTAAAGATTGATTTTTTTTCAACGTTTCCTTCATTGTAAGAAAATGATGATTGATTATTATTTCTATTTAATCTTCTTAACAACAAAAAGAAAACCACTGCTAAAATAACTCCAAGAATTAAAAAAGATATTCCTAAAGCAAACATTGAATAACTTGCATAAACTCATTGTGTATTAGTTTCATTTTGGTAGTTTGCAACATAATCATTATGACTTTTTAAGTATTCGTCAAACCCAGGACCACCTTTTCAAGCAGAAACTAAACTTTGATAAGCTTGAAAATTATTGAAATAAACTCCTGCTAATGCAGCTCCTGCAACAAAAAAAGCAACAGCTACAATAAAACCAAAAATAATTCCAACTTTTGATCAAGAAATAGCTTTTAAATTTATACTCTTTTTTACTTTTTCTTTTTTAACATTACTATTCATATCAATTTATTTTATCCAATTTTTTAAAAAAAGTAAGTGTTTTTTTATTTTGCAACAACACTTACTTTAGTTTTGTTATCTCCAAATTTTGTGAATTTTACAATTCCATCAATTTTTGCAAATAATGTGTGGTCTTTACCTAAACCAACATTTTTTCCTGGGTAAACTCTTGTTCCTCTTTGTCTATAAATAATTTGACCAGATTTAGCAAATTCACCATCTGATTTTTTTGCTCCTAAATATTTAGGATTTGAATCACGTCCATTTTTTGTTGACCCAACCCCTTTTTTACTAGCAAAGAATTGTAAATTAATTTGTTTTACAATTAAATTTTTCATAACCTTACTCCAATTCTTTATTATGTTTTTTAAACTTACAAAATTGGTAATATGAATCACTTATTGTTTTAATTTGTGTTTCAATCAAAGAAATTCCCATTTTGTTTTTTTCAGTTAAATTAACTTTTAATGTTAATTCAGCTTTTTCTTCATTACTTTCAAAAATAATAATATCTTTTTTATTAAATCAATTTATTGATCCAAAACAGATTCCTGATATTGCAGCACATACTATGTCTTTGCCTTTTGTAGCATATTTAGCATGTCCGCTTATCTTAAAACCATCTAAATAAAAATCTATATGAATCATTATTTTAAACTAATGTCAGTAACAACTAGTTTTGTATATGGTTGTCTATGACCTTGTCTTTTTAAAGAACGTGTGTATCTTTTATGCTTAATAATTAAAATCTTTTTTTGTTTTCCTTGTTTTTCAACTTTACAAGAAACAGAAGCATTTTTAACATAAGGTTTTCCAACTGTAGAATCAACCATTAATACTTTGTCAAAAGAAATGCTTTCACCAACTTTTTTATCTTGTTTTTCAACATAGATAACATCACCCTTTTGGACTTTGTATTGTTTACTTCCTACTTCAAAAATAGCAAACATTTTCCCTCCATAAATTTAAACTAGACTCATCTTGGTTGGTGCTCAACTAGAAAACTAGGAGACTTTGTTACCTACAAGAATGGTTGAGCTGGGTAATAAATAGTTTTTACACAGCATATATAATAATAACATAGCAAACATAATAAAAAATACCAAATTTAAAATCTTTGGTATCTTAATTTTATTTAGTTAATTATTTCATTCATTGTGTAAAAGGATTTTGGCCTTTTTTAATTTGTTTTCCAATTGATTCCATTCTTTCTTTTGCTTTTTCTCATTCACTTAGCATTTTATTTAATTCATCTGCTTTTCTTCCAGAACCCTTTATAATTCTTATTCTTCGGTTAGGATTCTTTTTTAAAAGTGCTGGATTTCTTCTTTCTTTAACTGTCATTGAAGATAATAGTACTTTTCAAACTTTCATTTTTTGTTCAACATCATTAATTTTATCTTCTGTAATTTGAGGAGAATTTGGAAGCATATTCATAATAGAACCTAATGAACCCATTTTTGAAATTTGTTCCATTTGGTTCATTAAATCTTCTAAATCCATTTTTCCAGATAGCATTTTTTGAAATGATCGTTTAACAACCTTTTCATCTAAATTTTCAGCTGCTTGCTCAGCCAAAGAAATCATGTCACCAAAACCTAAAATTTTGTCAGCAATTCTATCAGGATGGAAAACATCTAAAGAACCAACTTTTTCACCTACCCCAGTTAATTTAATGGGAACATTTAAAATTGAACACAATGACAAAGCAGCACCTGCTCTTGCATCTGAATCAAGTTTGGTAATAATAATTCCTGTTAAATCTAAATTATTATGAAATTCTTGAGCTACATTTGTAATATCTTGTCCAGCCATAGCATCAACAACTAATAATATTTCATCAGGATTAACTGCTTTTTTAATTTGTTTTAACTCATCCATTAATTCTTTATTTGTGTGTAATCTACCAGCAGTATCAATAATAACTAGGTCATTTTTATTTTTGTTAGCTAATTCAATTGCTTGTTTTGAAGTGGTTGCAGGATTTTGTTGTTTCTTTTCATAAAAGTCCACTTTTATTTCTTTTGCTAGTGTTTCTAATTGATCAATTGCTGCAGGACGGTAAATATCACAAGCTACTAGAAGAGGTTTTTTATTAAATTTGTTTTTTGCAAAATTAGCAACTTTAGCAACAGTAGTAGTTTTCCCAGAACCTTGTAATCCAACCATTAAAATTTTTAAATTCTTTTTATTAAAATCGATTGTTTTTGTTTCATTTCCTAAAACTTTTTTCAACTCTTCTTTAATAATAAGCAGTAAAGCATCTTCAGGTTTTTGTCCAGGATCCACCATTGTTCCAACAGCAGCTTCTCTAATGTTTTTGATTAGATTTTTGGTCACACCCAAATTAACGTCAGCGTCTAATAAAGAAATTCGAATTTGTTTCAATACATCTACTAAGTCTTCTTCTTTAATTGTTGAATTTTCAAGTTTTTTCTTCATTGATTTAGAAACAATTGAAGCAATCATTGACTTAAACATAACTTTCTCCTAAAAATAACTTTGTTATTAATTCATAAAAATTGTAAAACTAAAAAATTAATTCTTTTTATTTTTGCGAATTGGTTTAATAATTTTAATACCAAAATAAAAAAGAATGAAAAAAAGTCAAAAAGCAAACACACAACCAATTGCAATAAAAACAATATTAATTGTTCCCAATCCGTCTTCAGGTTTGTCAACTGTTAAAATTGTAAAAATCATTCCAAAAAAATTAATAAACCCAATTAAAGTAGCAACAATGTAGGCAAATAAAACTGTTCCTCTTTCTTTGTCTTTTTTTGATAATTCATCTGTTTGAATGATTTTCATTCTTAGTGATTCAATAGATTTTCTTAGATTAATTTGTTCATCAATCTTTGAAACAATTGGTTTAATTTGACTCATTCCATAGTAGTCATCATACCAACTGAAAGACAAGTCTTCTAGTTTTTTAATTTTGTTTTTATGGTAAGTGTTTTCATTATTTAACTGATCATAAGTGAAATCTTTTTCAACACTAACACTTTTTCATAATCTTGATTGAATAAAAATCTGTGCCCATAAATAGTTTTCATACAAACCAGTTGGAACATAATCATCATTTGTATATAATTTATCATTTTTAACTTTAGTGTTATTTTTAACTATAAACATTGAGGGTTCATCACCTACAAAAGACATATAGTCAAAGTTAAATTCACACTTTGTTTTAATAATCATATCAATAAAAGATAGTGTTAATTTTCTATTGTTAATATTGGTTTGTTTAATTGTTTCTAATAATTGAGAATATTCAATAAAATTACCTGTAGCTAAATCCATTCCAAATAATTCTGGAAAAATTACCATTAAATATAGTATTTTTAATTGGAAATCATCATTAAAAACATCTTCTGCATTTGCATATTTTAATTTATTTTCTTTACAGTAAACTTCAACAGAAAAAATTGGCATACCAAAAGAAAATTCATATTGATTTTTTTGTAAATTTAATGTTTCAATTAATTCTTCAGCAGTTTTTATTTCTTTATATTTTTTATTTTTCTTACTTGCAAAATAAGTGTTGTTTAAAAACTTTGCTAATTCATAAAAATCAGTTTCAACATTTTGATTGGGATCTTCTTTAATGATTGATGGCTTATCCAATAATCTTAAAATAATTTCTGGATTCTCATTAGTGAAATAAATTTTTAATTCTTCATACAAAGATAAAGTTATTAGATTAATAATTAAAATTGAAAAGAATAATTCATTTTCAAAAAATTCTTTTTCTTTTTCGCTTATTTTACGATTAGAAAAATATTTTCTATTAATGAAATAAATTCAATTTTCTCTTAAATCATTAATTGTAATTTCTTCATAATTTAATTTCTTTTTTTGTTTAATCTTTCCTTTTTGGTTTTGTTTTAAATTAGGTTTAGGTTTTTTAGAAATAATTTTGAACTCTTCATTTCCATTACTAATTACAGTTAACAAATTTTCTAATGACAATGGATATAGTTGTTTAGACATAAAGTGTTTAATTAATGAATGCAAGTAAACTGAATTCATCATTTGTTCAAACTCGTTTGTTTTGTTTTCAGTAATTTGGTTAAAATTGATTGAAAAACCACCTGACAACATTTTTGCTTCTTCTTCTAAAAAGAAAGATAGCTGAATATTTGAAAAGTATTTTTTTAAATATGAATCATTATTAATTTCGATTAAAAAATCATATTTTCTTTCATTGTCAAATTTTGATTTATTAGCATGAGCATAAAAGTTATTTTCAAAAGCTAAAGATTTTATAAAAACGGGTTCATTGAATTTATTTTTTTCAAAGCAATAAAGTAAATCATTGTTTTTAGATCCTGTTTTTGAAACAATTTTTCTTAATAAAGAATTTAACATTAATAAAATTTTTGAATTTTTTGTTAAACTATCTAATTCATTGAATTTTTCCATTTCATCTTCATCAAAGTTTTTTTGAATTTTGGGAAGAATTTTATTAGCAAAAGCTTTGTTTGAATAATTAGATAAACTTTCAAAAAACTTCTCATTAATATTTTCAATGTAAAAAGGTCAGATATTTTTAACTTTTATACCATTGTATTTTGATTTATTTTTATTCATAATCTAACCTCCTTTAGTAATATTGATTTTTCTTTTTCTTTCCAAAAAACAGAGGAACAAAAACGATGTATAGTAAGATTAAAAAAAGTAATAATGCAAAAAAACTTCCAATCCCAATTACAACTAGATTAACTACAGGAACATTATCAGGTTGTGAAGATTTAACTGTTAAAATTGAAAAAATCATTGTGAAGAAATCTAAAATTCCAAAAGTTGTTGCTGAAACAAAAGTTGCAGCCAAATTTTTTCTTTCTTTTCCCTTCCCATACAGTTTATCCTCTTTAGTAATTTTTTCTTTTAGAAACTTATTTAAACTGTTAAAGTCATAAAAAGAATCTATTTTTTTAATAATGTTTTTAACTTGCATAATTCCATAATAATCGTCCAAATTAGTAAGTCTTAATGTTTCAAGTTCTGATAAATAATTTCTAAGTTTTCAAGGTTCTTTAGATTTAGTTTCTTGCAAAACATCTTCTATATTTTGTAATCTTCAAATCAAAGTTTTTCCATATATAAAAGATCATAAATAATTGTTAAAAATTGAATCTTCTTCATATAAATAAAACTGTTCATCTAAAATAGCATTTTTAACCTTACTAGTTATTAAATCAGGTTGGTTTTTAATAATAAATGCACTAAAAGATGCATCAATAAAAGTTACATAATTGTAGTTTCACTCACAAATATTTTTGTAAACTAAATCTTTTACTAACTTATTTCATGAATCATCAAAATTAACAGATGAAATATTTTTTAAAAATAAATCATAGTTAGAAAAATCTGCTGTTAATAAATTAATTCCTAAAACATCTGAATCAAAGGCCAATAAAAATAAAGTTTTTAAATCTTTTGAATTTGCAAAAATATCTTCATAATCATTTAAAAAAGGAGTGTTAATATTACGATTGATTTCATAAATTGTTGAAATTGAACCAAATGATTGGTTTTCCAACCGATCATAACTTATCAATATTTTTAAAGCATCTTCAGCACTATCAATATTTTTTATTTTTTCTTTACCAAAATAATAATATCTAGATTTTAAAAGAC
>CAMWHH010000010.1 GCA_947174035.1 uncultured Mycoplasma sp.
TTCTAAAGAAACATCTTTTAAAATATTTTTAAATTTTTCATTTAATAAACTAAAAATTTCATTTGAATTAGTTTTTAAATTTTCAAATAATTCAATTGATTTTTGAGCAAAAAAATTATTATTAGATAAACTATCATCATCAGTTGGAATAACTTTTTGTGCTTTTTCTAATTTTTCACTAACATGAACAATCATTTGATTGCAGTTATCATCAACATATACAATAAAATTGTCTACAAGTTTTTGTAAAACTTCTTCTTTTAACTCTAATTTTTTAATAAATTCTTCACATATTGAAAAATAATTTTTACTAATTTCATTTTCAACTGAAACTTTATCAACATGGTTTAAGTATAAATAATAATCAAGTGATTCTTTAGATGACTCAGAAGAACTATATTTAACTTTTTGCAGATTAATTTTATTTTCAACTTCATTTATAGCCTTTTTAAGTTCTTCTAAATTACTTGTATCAATATAGTTAATACCATTTTCAATAATTGAATCACTTTGGTTAGTATTTACTTTAACAATGATTTCTTTATCTAATTCATTAATTAATTCATTTTGTAAATCTAAGTAAGAATTATTAATTGTATTTTTATAGCTCTCTTTAATAACTTTAGTTTCTTTTTTTGTTCCACCAGCATTAGTACTAGTAAATAATGAATTTATTTTTTTATTAAATTCATTATTTAGTGCTGTTATTTTTCCAGTAATTTTTTCAATCTTTTGTTCTTTAGTTAAAAACTTATTACCAAATAATTCATTTAAAAAACTTTGTTTATTACTATTAATACTATTTATTTTTTTAATTTCAGTTTCAAATACAGAGTGAATTTCAGAAAATAAATTTAATGAAATAAAGTTTTCTGCATTATTTTCTATTTCTTCATTTGTATCTTTATCATTTTCTAAACTATCAGATGAGTTTAAATGTTTTAAAGCATTTTTGTTTAAAAGTTCTAATTTTTCTAATTGTTCACTTAATTTTTCTAATTTACTATTTGAATCAGTAGATACCAAAATTTCATCTGTTGAAGATGAAATTTTATCAGACATTTTATTTTCAAAATCTTTTAATAGTAAATTACTATTACCATCTGAATTTATAAATTTTTTAAAAAGATCTAAAAAGTGAGATTCTTTATCAAAGTTTTCAATAGCTTTTTCAACTTCATTTTTTAAATATGAAATTTTCGAAAATAATTTTTCATTATCTTCATCTAAAACATCTAAACTTCTAGAAATTTCAGAATTAACTTTTTCTAAAAACTCTTTCTTCTCTAATGAAATATTAAAAATTTGTTCATTGACATTTTCATAATGAACATCTGTTATATCTTGTGTTACTTGATCTAATTGTTGTTTTAAATCTTTGATTTTTTCACTTAATTTTCTATTTTTCATAATAATCTCACTTTTTAAAAATCCTAATCCTCACTAATTAGAGCTAAATAATTTTTATCTCTTTCTACATCTATTAAAACTTTAATTTTTTGTAATTTGGATTTTACTATTCTTAATTTTAAATTTATATTGTATTTTTTTTCCAATAAATATCTTTTAAAAGCTATTATTCAATAGTGAAAAGATTGATTATAGTAATTTTCACCAAAAACTTTCACTAATAAATTCTCTATTTTTTCTAGTTTTTCTTTTACTGTTGTTGTTTCATTGATAAGAATTTGAGACAACTCTTTTTTTGTAATTTCTTTTTGGTTATCAGAAAGATTTTGAGAGTATTCAAGTTCTGACATAATTTTTTTAACAAAACTATTAAAATCATTAATTTGTTGGTTCAGTTCTGAACTTAATTCAGCTGTTGGAATTTTTAATAAATCACTATCAAGGTTTTGTAATCCGTTTATTTTTTGTGAAAATTCTTCAATTGGATTTACTTCAGATTCTGAATCTAAAAATAACTCTTCTCTTTCTACATTATTAACAAAATTTTCAAAATTATCTTCACTGTATAATTTGTCATCGAATGATTCAGGTTCAGAACTATTAATTGATTCAATTTCTTCAATTTTTGATTCTTCATTAGGATCTGAATAATCATACTTATAATATGTTTCTTGATTATCTTTCAAAATTTCTTCTAGACCAATTGTATCTTTTGGAACATAATTAGATTTCTCAAAAGGAGCTCCATCGTCATAATAAAAATCTTGATAATTATCAATTGGAGTAAACTCTTCAAAATTTTTACTGGTATTATTATAAGAATCATCAAAAGAATTATAGTATTTTGGATTGTTTACATTTTTTTCTAAAACTTTACTAAATTCAATTTCAAAGTTAACATGTTTGTTCTTATTTGACTCAAAACTAAAGTAAATAATAAATAAATCTATAAGTTTTTTAATTAAAACGAAGTCTTTTTGAAAAGTTTGGTAAATATGTTTAAATCCATAAGCAGCATTTGATCAGTATGATGATAAATTAATCATAGAAAAAGAAACTTTTTCACTAAATAAATTAATTCTTTCGATAAAAGTTAAAACTTGATTTTTAAATATTTCTATTTTTTCAATATAACCTGATATTTGAGCAACAAACCCATTCATTCTTCTTGATGAACGTTTTGAAAAATAAGGTTCATTTTTATAAATACATTCATTAACTGTAGTTAATAAATCTTGTACAACAAAACCAATATATTGCAAACTATTAAAGAAATTTTTATTTAAAAAATTTTGGAATTTTTCTACAGAATTAACAAGTGATACTTTTTTAACAAACTCTATTGTTTCTTCACGATAAACATCAATTTCATCTTTTTCTGATAGACTTGATATCATAGCTTGACTAATGTCATTTCTACTAACTGAATCTTTAAACTCTTTAATTAAAGAATCTTTGTTTTTATTGAAATCTTTAATTTTTGCTTGATAATTATTTTCTAATTGATAAACAATTTTGAATGTTTCAGTAAAAATTCTGTTGATTAAATTCACAAAAGAATCTGTAATCTTTGTAACATCTCTAGTTTCTCTAAACGAAAAAACATCTGTTGAGTCTAAATCAGATAATAATTCATTGATTTTTTTCTCAAGTTGTTCAATTATTTTATCTTTTTCAGCAGAAATCTCTTTAGTAGCTTCTTCATTTTGATTAATGTAAACTTCTAAATCAACAAGTTTTTGATTTAAACCTACTCAAGAATCTAAAACTTTATTATATTCTGCTTCTCATTCTAAATTAGTACTATACAAATTAGAAATAGTTTGTTGATCAATATCTTTTTCAAGTAATAGATTTTCTATTTTTCTTTGTGATTTATTTAGTAAAGAAACTAGTTTTTTGTTTTCTTCTTCATCCTTATCCATTTTTGGAATAACTGTTTCTTGAATAAAACTTGTTATTTCATCAATTTTTTGCATTGCATTATCAATATCATCAGTTATTTGTTTTATTTCTTTTTTAGATAAATGATATGCATAAAAAGGAGAAGATTCATCAATATCTAAAGCATTAAAATCATAAAGATTTTCATAAACTTTTTCTAATTCTTCATTTCCAGTTTTAGATGATAAAAGTTGTAAATTAATAATTTTTTTATTAATACTTTCTTTGATTAACTGTAAATTTTTACTTACTTGTTCATTTTCTTTTAATAAAGAAAACAAATTTTCAGTACCTTGAAAATTTTCAAGATTCTCAAATTTTGAAAGATTTAAAAGAGCTGAATTATCTAATTGCATTAATAATTCAGTATATTTCTTTTTAAAATTTACAATTTTATCATTTAAATTTCTTCCATTCATTTTACAGTTCCACTATTATTCTTTTCTCTTCATTAATAATTTCTGACTCAAGAGATAAAAGTTCTTTTTGTAATTTTAATAATTTGTCTGTGCTATCTATAATTTCTCTTTCTAAATATAAAGAGCTTCTATCTTCCATAATTTCAAAAGAATCAACAGAAGAGTCAACATAACTATCATTTATATAAATGTTATTATTAGATTCAACAATGTTATCAATTTTTTTACTTAAATTGCTAATTTGTTGGTTGTTTTCTTGTTTTAAAGCATTAATTGAATCTTGAATTTTTTTATCAATTTCACTAGATTGAATTAATTGTTGATTTAAAATTTGATTTTTAACATCTTGACTTAAAGTTGCTGATTGATAATCAAAATAGAAAGGCTGAACATTCAATTTATTAGGATTATGATTTTTATAAATTTCATCAGCAAACTTGTCACTAATAATTTTTTGCAGATTTTTAATTTTGTTTTCTAAATCATCATTTCTATTTGAAAGTCTTGTCACCAAATCTTTTTCTGTATTGCTTTCAATTTTTTCATGCAATATTTTAGTAACAGTACCATTACCTTCAACATCTTCATCAAAATTTCACGGAGCATTACCATTAATTGAAATGTCTAAAATGTCTTTTCCTTCACCAATAAATTCACTTGAATCATTATTTTTATTAGAATAAATAATTTCTTCAGAAATTTCATTAGGACTTTGATGAGATAAATTAGCAAAATAATTTTTTAAATCTTTTTTCAATTCTAAATCATCACCAACATCAAAATATCTATCATCAATTCTTGGTAAATAATTTGTAGTAATTGGAACAATTTCTTTTATAAATTGACTACTTTGAGTAGGCTGATTCAACATTCTATCAGTTAAAGAACCTTCATATCTGCTGTTTATAGCTTTTAAATCTGCTTCATATTGATTTTTTAAAGATTCAATTTCTTTAGAAATAATTTTTTCAACTTCTTCTTTCACATAACTTAATAAATCATCACCATAATAAACTTGATCATTTAATGACTGTTTAGCAAAATCAGAAAAATCATACTTATCTAATTTTTTAAGATTATTAATATCTTCAACTTTTGTTAAATCTCTGTCTTTAATTGCATTGTATAGACTTTCAATAACACTGTTTTTTTCATCATTTAAAATCATGAATTCATAATCTTGTTTTGTTAAAAGTTCTTCAAGATCTTTCATTTTGCTACTGTTGATAGTAATTTTTTTAATTGTTTCATCTAAAATACTATTCATAGCTATATTTTCATTATGAATTCTTTTGTTTTCTGCTTTTAATGCATCAATTTCAAGTTCTTTACCAAGAAGTTGTTGATTAAAGTCTTGATAAGCCTGAGAACTTAAGAATAAATCATTCAGCTCAGATTCATCAATTACAACATTATTTTTAGGGTTTGATTTTTCGTCTTCTAAATACTTAACTCTCTCTAAAGATTCTTCAATTTTTTGTTCAAGTAAATTAAATTTGTTGC
This sequence comes from uncultured Mycoplasma sp., assembly GCA_947174035.1. Taxonomy (GTDB): domain Bacteria; phylum Bacillota_I; class Bacilli_A; order Mycoplasmatales; family Mycoplasmoidaceae; genus Malacoplasma. The sequence continues at coordinate 5,277 of CAMWHH010000010.1, forward strand.
TCAAGAAAGTTTTTTCTTGATCAATCATTGAATAAGGACCTTCAGCTAACAATTGATTCAAATCATTTATAGTATCTTCAGTTTTTTCACGAATTCTGTTTTCATTTTTCAATTGTTTTTCAAGATTTGCAAGTTTCTTTTCTAATGATTTAATAATTTCACCTTGCTTATCATCATTTTTCTCAAGAACTAATTTCTCTAATACTCTTTCTTCATTTTCTTGAACATTCATAAAATAACTTATAGAATTATTTTTAATTTGCTCAATTTCACTTTGATATTTTTCCATTAATCCCTGCATTTTGCTTTCAACAATTTTGTTTGCTTCTTTACTAACAATATCTTCAACAGAAACAGCATTAATGTATTCATCTAATTCATTTTCGCCCGCTTTTTCTCTTCTTAATGAGTCTATTTCTCTATATAAATCAGTGTTTTGTTGCAATAAAAGTTCTTTTTCATAAATTATTTGGTTAACAAAATTACCAGTTTCTGAAATTTTATTTTCTAATCTAGAAATTAAATCATTCTTTTCTTCATAAACTCTTTTTATATCATCAGACTGTTCATTTAAAATTTCTTCTAATTCAGAAATCTTTCTAACATTTGCTAATCATGAATTATAAGAATTTTTTAATTCATCATCTTTTGATTGGTTATCAGTTTTTAATTTAAAAATAACATTTTTATAATCATCTAATTGTTTACGATAAATTTGATTTTCTTTCTGAACAGTAGAAAAATCATTAGTGATAGTTTTTAAAAATTTTTCTAAACTTTTAATTAAAGGTAAAGAAATCTTTTCCAAATTTTCTATTTGATTAATTGACAAAACATTGATAGCATTAGTCATTTTTTCAGATGCTTGATCAAATTTCTCAACTGCATTATTAACAGATTTATCTAAAGCTGAAAAATATAACTCGCTGTCATCTCAAGTTCTTTTGTTATATAAACTAGATAAATGGTAATTACTTTTATCTTCTATTTTATTTAAAGTACTTTGTAAATTAGTGTTTTGTTCTTCAAGGATTTTGTTGTGTGAAGAAATAATGTCTAATTCTTTTTTAAAGTTTTCTTCAAGTTCACTTAACTTTGCTTCAAAATTATATTCTTGATCATTCAACAAACCTTGTTTAACTTCTTTTGGACTATAATATTGAAATTCTTGGTTAATCTGATCTAAATATTTATTAAATTCATCAGAAACTTCAGCATATTCTCTAACTTCACTTGTTAAATAATCTAAATCTTGAATTTGTTCAGCAACAACTGCTTGTGATTCGTCTTTAGCATCGCTAACAACTAAATTTTTATTATTTAAATCAAGACCATCAATAAAATTACCAGATTGTTCATTAATTAATTGTTCCCCAAGAGAAACTTTTTTAAGAACTATAGTTAAAGTATAAATAAGATTATCAAGATAAGAAATAGCAGAGTTTACAGTTTCATCAAGATTTTCTTTTCTTCTAGAAACATCAGTCAAAAGAATAGGGTTGTCAGGCTCAACTTTTAGCATATTGTTAAAAGCAGTTAAAGATTGAAAATAACTACTTTCAATCATTGATTTTTTACTATTTAATTTTTTTAATACTTCCTTTATTTTTGCAACATCTACATATTTCTTCATCTTAATTTACCTAAATATTCTTAAACTTAATTTTTATGTTTTCAATATCATAAATTGAATCATCATTTATATTTAAGTCCTCTAAACCCTTTATTACATCATCTAACTCATTAGTTACATTTTCTTTGATTTTATCAATGAATTTTTCACTGTTATCAATCAATTCTTTACTAATTTTTTCCTGTCTTTCTTTCTTTAATTTATCTAAAGTAAAATTATAATTGTTATTTTCTAAATTTTGTGAGTCTTTTTCATTTGTTTTAATAGAATTAGAAACATCATTATTTTCAAAATCAATATTTACTGTTTCAATATTTTCTGGAATAGAAACTTCAACTTCATTTTTATTTTCTTGATTTTGAGTTTCGCTTAAATCAATAACATTTAGGTTTTGTTCATCTAAAAAACTAATATCTTCTGTTTTTTTGCTATCAAATTCATTAATTTCTTTATTACTCAAATCAACTAAATTTAAATTTATTTCATAATCTTTTTCTTTAACTGCAAAGTCTTTAGAAAGATTATTATCATTAATCAAATTATCAGATTTTTCTAGTAAATCAGAAGTGGTTAAATCTATTTCTTGATTTATTTTTTCTTCAAAAACATCATATTGACTACTATTAAAATCTTCATCAAATAAAATATTATGGTCTGAACCATTTTCATTAAAATCACTAACTTTTCCAGCTACTAAACTATCACTAAAATTAATTATTTTGGGAGCTTCCTTTTTTTTGTTTACTGGTTCAATATATTCTGGACCATTAAATTCTTCAAATAAAAAATTATTTTTTATTTTGTTTTCTTGGTGATCTTTTTCAGATATTTTATATAGTTCATTTTCTAAAGGAACATAATTTTTTATTTTTAAAGAAATAAATAATTCTACAGTTTTAACTATTTTTTTTACTGGTTCAATATATTCTGGACCATTAAATTCTTCAAATAAAAAATTAGCATTTATTCTATTGATTTCATGATCTTTATTAGTTATTTTGTATAATTCTTCAGCAGAAGGAACATAATTTTTTGCTACTAAAGTGGTTTCATGAAATTCATTTTCTTTAATTTTTTCAACACCTATAAAAGAACTGTTTTTAAATTCATGAATAATAAATTCAAAGTCTTTTAAAACTAAAACTTCTTCAGAAATTTCTTCATCATTGTTTTTTTCTTCTTCAAATTCAATTGGGTTTATCTGTGGGGCAAATGAATCATCTTTTTTAAACTCATTTTCTTCTTCTAAATTTAAAAATTCTTCATCGTTTTCATTATTTTCTTTTTTTTCTTCTGATTCAAAAGAATCTAGAAAATTAATTTTAGTTGGTTCTTTAATTTCAGAAAATAAATCTTTTTCATTGTTATAACCAAAAACATCATAAACACTATTTTTAAAAAATTCTTTAGATTTTTCTTGTAAATCAAAATCATTGCTATCATAATTTTTATTTGAAAAATCTATTGGATTGATTATTATTTCAACATTGTTTTCAGCTTTTTGTTTACTAAGTTTGTTTTTATCTTCGTAGAAAGATATAATTTCTTCTTTGTTTTTGTTTACTATCTCAGTTAATAAACTCTTGTCATCTTCTGAAGAAAAATTTTCAACTGTATAGTCTTTTGAAAAACTTTCAGATCTTTTAAATTCATTAAACAAGAACTCATCATCTTTGTTAAATTTTTCTTTTTCAGTTTGATTATTAGCAGAATCTAATTTATTTGAAATTTCACTAATAATACTTTTTAATTCATTCAACTCAGTAATACTGCTTTTTTCTCATTTTGATAAAGTTGAATTAATTTCTCCAATTTCATAATCCATTTTTTTATTTAATTCATTAATTCTTAAATGCAAAACTTTTTGATTATGAGCATTATTTAAATAATCTGTTTTTTTGCTAATTACATGATTGTTATATTTTTGATTTTTTGAATTTTTTTTATTTCTTTTATCAAAATAAAAACCATTATTTGAATTTAAAACATTTTCATTATTTAATGATGAATTTATTTCTCTGATTTTTGAAAAAGATGAAGAAGGAAATTGTGAATTTAAAATTCTTTCATTCAAATAGTTTTTAATAGTTTCTGTTTGATTATCAAATAATAATTTTCGATAAGATTCATCAACTAATGTAGCTTTAAAATTTCCACTCATATTTTGAATTTGATTATTTAAAATATCAAATTTATTAGAGATTTCTTTTTCAAAAAGTTTCTGATTTGATTTGATTTCATCAATTGTATTTTTTTCACATGGTTTGTTAAAATCTTTTTTGCAATTACATGAAATTTCATGATTTTTTAAAACTAAAATGTCATTTGTAAAAGAATCATTTATATTTTTTTGTTTACATTCACAATGATGATGCTTTGTATCGCAGTGATTGTGGTGATGATGATCTTTATTAAAACCTTCTGTTTTATCATGTTCATCATGGTGCTTTTTATGATGATTATTTATTTTATGTTCATCTTCATTATCATTGTCTCCAACAGGAAAATTGATTAACTTATCATCATTACTATCATTGTTTACACTGTCTAAATGTTTTTCAGAAAGATCAAATAATGATTTATCAATTTCAGATGATGAAAAATTTATTGGATAATCAATAGTCTTATCATAATCCATCTCTTTAAATCTATTGATATTTTCTGGATTTAATAGTCATTTTTGAACATCCAATTCTTTTCAATTTTCACTAATAGCTTTTGAGTGAACCTCATCAAGCATTTCTTCATCACAATAACCTAATTTTTCAGAAATAATTGTTTTGATTTTCTTTTTTGATAAATAACTAAAATATGTATCATCATCAAAACTATCTTCTTTCAAAATGTTTTTATTCATATTGTAATCATTTAACAAACTTTGTAAATTTTCAGATTCTTCTATTTCAAATGAATCATCTTTTAATTCATATTCTTTATTTTTTTCCATATTTCAACTACTTAATCCATTTGAATGTTCTTTTATATAATTGTTGTTGTTTACTATTTCTTGATAAGTTTCTTCATAATAATCATTTAAATTATCTGAGTAATCTTTATTTCCCACATTTTGTGAATAGTGGTTCTCATTATTATAATTGGATGAACTAGATAAATTATTAAAATTTAATTCATTTGCATAGTTTTTGTTTGTTAAAACACTATTTTTTATTTCATTTATTCCATTTAATGTATCAGTAAATACATTTTGGTTTTCTTTACTTTCAATATTATTGGTATTCTGATTATAATAGGTAACATTACTGTCAGTTACATTTTCTTCATAATAAGCAAGATTTTGATTTTCATTAATTACATTATTTTGATCTATATTTGTATTTGCATCAACAGTATAACTAGGGTTTGGAGTTGTTTCTTTAGGAGCAAAAACATTGTTGTTTTCTAAATTATCATCAACAACAACCTTATTTTCTACAACTGGTTCTAAATTAAATCCAGGTATTAACTGATAATTATTTCTGATTTTGTTTATAAGGTATTCATTAGCAAAACTTTTTGAATCCTGTCTAGACATAACAGAAAAAACTTTTTCTTTTTTACTCATAATCAATAATTTAGAACAGAATTTGTTATTCTTATTCCCCTTGTTATTTTCAGTTTCCTTCTATATATCTTAACTTATAAATTTTTATAAAATTTAATAAATTATGATAAATACACTAGTTTATGGCGAATTTTTAAAATTATTATCAAGAAAAAATATTTTAAATGTAAATCTAGTTATAAAATTAATGAATGGAAAAATTATAATTATAAGTAGTATTATTTTTTGGAGTAAAAATGAAAAAATTTAATTATGCTGTTGTTAGAACACCTACAGAATACAACGATGGATCAAGTGAAAAATTAAACTATTCAATATCACAAATCATTAAAGAACACGATACACTGGTTCATTTTTTAAGAAATGTACCTATTAGAGTACATAGTATGCCATCAGTTGTAAATGATGTAATTGGTTCAAAGTTGAGTCAATTATGTATTGCAACCCCAAGATGTGTTGTATTGACTAATTTTGTTGATGGATTAGTTAATAATCAAAAAATAAACATAGCAACACATCTAGGAAGATTTTATCCACTAAACAAAATTCATTTTATTGATTTTCCTGGATTAGTTTCTACAAAAGATGTTTTAACAGTTGATGATACTTATTACATTTCTTTATCAGATGAAACAAATCAAGAAGGTGCTGCACAATTAAGTGAAATTCTTTCTCAATATGGTTTGAATGTAGTAGTAGTTAAAGAATCTGTTGAACCATTATCAAAATATTTAAATTATATTGAAGGTAATAATCTTTTAGTTAGAGAAGGATATGAAGCACCAAATATTTTTGACCAATTCAATAAAGTAATAGTTCCTGAAGAAGAAAAATCAGCAATAGGAGCTACTTGAATTAATGAAGTTCTTATTCTGCCAAATGATTGTCCAAGAGTTAAAGAATATTTAATAGGTTTAGATAGATATAAAATTTTATCTATATCAATAGATGAAATGAGTAAAATTAATAATCTTTTAAAAGAATATTTAATTTTATTTTAATTAATTTACAGCATCATAAAAATCACTCCATGAGCGATTTTCTAATTT
>CAMWHH010000011.1 GCA_947174035.1 uncultured Mycoplasma sp.
GGTATAAATTATGAACAATAATTTTGATAACAAAAAAATTAATAATTTAAAAGATAAAAAAGAAAGTTTTGAAAATAAAAATAAAGCTGTTGTAAAATCTGAAAACTTTAACAAAAAAGAACATTTTCTTTTAAATGACACAAATAGTACTCCAATTAATGTTAGTTCAGTTACTGTCAAAGTTATTGATAGTAAATTAAATACTGAAGTTTCACATATTGATAATTTAATTAGTGAAAGAAAAAAGAAAAACAAATTTAAAAAGTTTAATCAGATTACTAACAAAAGATAAAATTTAAGTGTATAAAAGAGGAAAAAAATATGTCAAATAATTCAACAACTAATTGCTTATTTTGCAAAATTATTAATAAAGAGATTCCTTGTAATTTGATTGAAGAAAATTCATATGCAATGGCTTTTTTAGATATTAATCCAGCAGCTAATGGTCACACTTTGGTTATTCCTAAAAAACACTGTATTGATTTAGTTCACTGTGATGATTTTTATTTGAAAGAAACAATGAGTTTGGCAAAAACTGTTGCAGATAAATTGGAAAGATCTGATTTAAAACCTTGGGGAATTAACTTTTTAAGCAATCAAGGCTCAATTGCAGGTCAAGTTATTTTTCACTTTCATGTTCATATTATTCCAAAATATGCAAAAAATGAAGGTTTTGTTTTTTCAGCAGAAAACAAGAACTTATTAGATAATGAAAGTGTTTTAAAAATAATTCAAAGTGTTAAAGATACAAAAAAATAATTATGCTTTTTAAATTAAATAAATAAATTCAATTTATAATTATAAAGATTTAGGTATACCTAAATTTATTTTATTAGTGGAGGTGTAATGAAAAAAATTCATAAAGTTGCTATTTCAACAATTTTAATTTTTGCTTTCATTTTATTTGTTGTAGTAGCAGCATGACAGCCTTGTGCTTATGCTTTTATTGCTCCAGCAATTCTTGCAGTAATAGGTATTTCATATTTAATTACTGCTATTGTTGCTCAAAAAAGCGAAAACAAGAAAATTAGTATTTCTACTAATGCTTAATTAAACAAGTTCATTTTATAAATTCTTAAAAATCTCATATTTTTTTAAAAAATTTAACAAATTTTATAAAAATATTTATTAATGACACAATTTTTTACAAATTGTGTTTTTTATTTTTTATAAATATTTTTTCTTAAAAATATTTAAAATAAGATATATTAATTTTTATTTTTAAGGATTTTTATGATTTTCTCAGTAGATGTAATGGGATACGAAAATGATATTAGTGAATCAATTAAAGCATGTCGTGATTTTTGCAAAAAAAATAATGATGTAAAAATTATTTTAGTTGGTGATGAAACAAAAATAAAAATGCATTTAAAAAGTAATGATAATTTTACTATTCATCATGCAAGCGAAGAAATCTTGATGACAGATGACCCACTAACAATTAGAAATAAAAAAAATAGTTCAATGTATCAAGCAATTGAATTAGTTAAGTTAAATAAAGCTGATGGAGTTTTATCGGCTGGAAATACTTCATGTTTTGTTTTTTTGTCATATATTATTCTAGGAAAAATAAAAGGAATAAGTAAGATAGGATTTATGCCTTTTATGCCAACCAGAAAAGGCAATGGTGTTAATTTTATTGACGTAGGTGCAAATAAAGAGTGTGATGCATTAGATCTTGTCAGTTTTGCTAAAATGGGGAAAATTTATATTGAAAAAGTAAGACAAATAAAAAATCCCAAAATAGGTATTTTAAATATTGGAACTGAAGAAAACAAAGGTTTAAATTACCACATTGAAGCTAACAAACTGCTTAAAAATGAAAAAAACATTAATTACATTGGTTTTATTGAATCAAGAGAATTATTAGAAGGTAACAATGTTGATTTGATTGTTTCTGATGGTTTTGTTGGCAATATCACTTTAAAAGCATTAGAAGGAACATTTAAAACAGTTGCTAAATCTTTATTAGACACAAGAAAAAAGCCATTATTTGGTTGATTATGGTTTTTGCTTTCTTTACCTAATTTACTAAAAATAAAAAAGAAATTTGATTATAAAAATAATGCTGGTGCAATTGTGATAGGTTTAAATAAAATTGCTGTTAAAACCCATGGAAGTGCTGATTATAAACAATTTTATAGTTCTTTAAGATTGTTAAAAGAAACTGTAAATGCAAATTTAATTAAAATTTTAGAAGAAGAATTTAAATAACTATGATTAAACAAAATTATACAAAACTAGACATTAGTAAACTTTTAAAAAAGTTAGGCATTAAAACCAATAGAATTTATTTGTATGCTGAAGCATTAACTCATAATTCTTACAATAATGAAAAAAAGGTTGGATATACATACCAAAGATTAGAATTTTTAGGTGATGCTATTATTTCAAAGTTAATTTCTGTTTTTTTATTTAATTATAAAAATGAAAAAAATATGCTTTTAAATGAACAAGAAATGACTGAAAAAAGAAAAAATTTGGTTAATTCTGAAATATTTAAAAAAGCTTCAGAAGAATTAGATTTACTTTCTTATGCTTTCATAGGCAAAGGAATTGATTTAGAAAAAGATACTAAAAAAATTAAAACTGATTTATTTGAATCAATTGCAGGAGCAATTTTTATAGATAAAGGCGAAGAAGAAGTTTTAAATTTTTTAAAAAAAACAATTCTTAAATACTTTGAAAAAGGTGAATTTGATTCAGCTGATTACAAGTCACTTGTGCAAGAGTTATTTCAAAGCAATATCTCTTCTGGAAAAAAGAAAAAATCAGGTACACCTTATTACAATAATGTAGAATTGGAAAATGGTGAATTTAAATCTTTTTTAATGCACGATGACATAGTTTATGGAATTGGATTTGGAAAAACAAAAAAAGATGCTGAAAAAGATGCAGCAAAAAAAACTTATGAAAAATATATAGAAGCACCACAAAAATAAAAAAGCACCTTCGTGCTTTTTTATTTTTACTAATTCATTATTATAATTGAATGAATTTATTATTTGGGTTTTCTTGAACCTTTTCTACATATTTAAATTGATAAATGTGACAAGTTTTATTTTCACCATAAATTTGTTTTACACGGTTTTTTAAATATTCATAGTTATCTAAAATTCATCCAGTACAATCGTTGTCTTCAAAATTACAGAAAGCATTTAGTAATCTAATGAAATATGTTTCAAAAGATGGTTTTTGATCAACTTCTTTACTTGAATTTTTTTGTGATTTTTCTGAATCATATTTTAATTCATAGTATTTTGTTACTAGATAGTTTCTACCTTCTACTACAAAATATAAGTTTGCACCACTATTTCTAGCTGCTTCAAATTCATTGTATTTATCAGCAAAAAATTTTAAATGTTTTTTATCATTTCTAATTAAAACGTTAAGTATTTGTTTTGTTTCTTCAACTGTTCTCATATTACATTCCTTATTTTAACTATCACAATTTAATTAAAAAACAATATAAGCAAAATTTATTAATAATTTTAAGAAAATTTTATTACTTAGTTTTTGTTTAAAAATTATTTATTTTTTTCAATAAATTTTTTAGTTTTTTGGTAAAATTTATAAGTTATTAGGAGTAAACATGGCAAGCAATAAAAACTTAATGACAGAGTCTGGTAAAAAAGAACTTGAAAAAGAACTTAATCATTTGATAAATGTTAGAAGACCAGAAATTATTAAACAAATTCAAGAAGCTAGAGAACAAGGTGACTTATCTGAAAACGCAGATTATGATGCTGCTAAAAATGTTCAAGCACAAGTTGAATCTAGAATTAAAGAAATTCAAGATACATTAAGCAATGTAAAAATTATTAAAGAAGAAAAAGGATCTGCAAGTGGAAAAGCAGTTACTGTTGGTTCAACAATAACTATTAAAGATTATCAAGATGGCAAATCTTACACTTACAAAATTGTTGGGGCAATTGAATCTGACCCATCACAAAACAAAATTTCTAATGAATGTCCTTTAGCAAAGTGTGTTATTGGTAAAAAAGTTAATGAAGAAGTTAATGTAAAAGGAATTGAAGAACCTTACAAAGTAAAAATTCTACAAATTTCAAACTAAAACTTTGGAACTAAATTTTTTAAATAATAGAAAATAATATATAATTAGTATGTTTGTGATATATTTTTGCAAACATTATGGGTAGTTAGCGAAGTGGCCAAACGCAGCTGACTGTAAATCAGTTACCTCGTGTTTCGGCGGTTCGAATCCGTCACTGCCCACCATTATTGGGCTGTAGCCAAGTGGAAAGGCAATAGACTTTGACTCTATCATGCGTTGGTTCGAACCCAACCAGCCCAGCCATTTACTTTAAAATAAATAGACCTTTATGGTCTTTTTGTCCCATTAGCTCAGCGGTAGAGCATTTCACTTTTAATGAAGGGGTCATAGGTTCGAGTCCTATATGGGACACCATTTAAATTTCTTTTTGGGTAGCTGGAGTGGCGGAATGGTAGACGCACAGGACTTAAAATCCTGTTACAGCAATGTAGTAAGGGTTCAAGTCCCTTCTCCAGCACCAGTTTGCGGGTGTAGTTCAATGGTAGAACTATAGCCTTCCAAGCTATTAACGTGGGTTCGATTCCCATCACCCGCTCCAAGTAAAATGACCTAAAAAACACCATAGTTAAACCTATGGTGTTTTTCTTTTTTTAGTTGATATAATTTTATTTAATTAAGTGTTGTTATGAAATTAGTAAAATTATTAAAAAAATTTTTTGTTGGTATTTTTTTAACTGGATTTATATTCCCATTAACTTCTTGTTCACAAGTAGATGAAAAAGAACTATATGAAAAGAATTATTATGTAGAAACACAAGAAACTAATCTAATTAAACAAAGAAGTTTAGAACTAATTTTTAATTTTTCTAACACAACAATTAGTGGTACTGGGTGAGTTTGAAGTCAAAGTGGAGATTACTATTATATTGCTACTAATTTGCATGTTGCAAAGTTTATCACCTATCCTAAAAATATTTTTATCAATGACAAAGGGGTAGTTGAAGATTGTACACATATTGAAACTTTTACATCAAAAATTAACTATTCAATAAATTCAAATAGCATTGCTAATGAGATTAGTGTTGCTAATCCTACCATAGTTTATTCAACATTAATGGATAATCAATATAACCAAATTATGAATGGTGATTCACCACAGTATTATATAGATAATAATTCTTATTATGGAATAAGTGATATTTGTATTTTAAGATACTATTTTCCTACAAATGAAAATGATTTTTCTGATGAAATAAAAAACAATATAAGCAATTATAAAAACTTTATAAGAGATTGAATTAATAATTTTGATCAAAATCAAATTCAAATTTATGATGGAAATGCAATTAATTTATCTAACTATGTTTTTTACTCAGGTGGTTTTCCAAAAAAAATTAAAGAAAATAGAATTGAATGAGAACCTCTTTCAGATTTTACTTTTAACAAGAAAGTAACTGATTATTCTACACCTTTGTATGATAAATTGAATAAACCAAATAATGAATTTAGTGCAAGTTCTACTTTAATTACTTTTATTGATCACAATTTCAAGCAAAATAGCCAAATATCAGATAATAACTACACTGAACATGCTTGGTATACAAATTATTTAAATATTAGTTATACTGGCTATTTTTATGCGCACTCTGATGAAGGAGCTTCTGGTAGCATGCTGGTTACTAAAATAAATAATCAATTATACATTGTTGGAATTTATTGAGGTGTTTCAAAATTTGAAATAGGGAATGATTTTAGAGATTTGGGTAGTTTTGATATTTTTGTTACTCAAAAATACAATATAGTTAAAGAAGTTAATAATTTTATTGCAAAAGATATTAGTTTAATTGAAACAAATTAATAAAATTAAACTATTTATTTTCTTTTTAGTTTTATAAAATATACATATGGCTATTTTTGTTGCAAAACTAAGACAATATTCAATTGGCACAATTGTGTTTGGAATATTAATTGTTATTTTTTTAATTTTAGGTATTTTAGGTTTAACAAAAGTTTTTTACCAAAAAATTGAAAATCCCACTATGGATGAATTGATTCAAGCTGGTGATCACAATGACCCATTTTTATATTTGGGTGAAGACAACCAAATTTATTCTAAAGTTTTATCAACTTATATTTGTGCAATCTCTTTCTCAATGCTTTCAATTTCGGTATGTTTTTGATTATTTTTTTCTATTAAAAATTATTTAATTAGTAAAAAAATTGATGAAAAAATTAAATCAGATATAAAAAAATTATCAATACTAAATTTTTTTACTTTAACAATTGGATCAATTATGCAATTAGCAACTTGTAATTTAATTTTAGAAAAATTTAGAAACAAAAATTTGAATAGCACAGTTAATAACAACAATCTGATTAAACAAAATAAAAGAAATTCTAATCCTTTCACTGATGAAAGGCTTTATGAAATTGATAAAAAAGAATGAGATAAAATTTAATCATCTTTTTTATTTTTTTAACTTAGTATTATATTTGGAAAAATTAATTATGAGTTATTATTCAAATCCTTTTAAATACAATATAACTAAACATGCTATAAGAAGAGCTAGAGAACGTTTACACTTAGAAAATAGTAATGATTATTATATTCATGAAAAATTAGAAGAGTGTTTAGAAAACTCAGTTTTAGAAAGAACTGATAATAGTGGAACTGTTTACAAAAATTTACAAAATAACATCACCATTATTGTTGATGAAAGAATAAAAATAATAAAAACTGTTTACTAAGTTTTTATTATTTTTTTTAAATTAATTTTCCACTTTTACCTTATTCATAATTGTATTAAAATAATAAAGGTTTACTATAAAGGGGTATATCTTAATATGAAAAAATTAATTGTTGCAAATTGAAAAATGTTTAAAACTTTGCAAGATATTAAAGACTTTAAAAAAGAATTTGATCAAAGAATTGCATCTGTAAATAAAAAAGCAAACTATGGAATAGGTGTTCCAAGTATTTATTTAGTTCAAGCTAAACAAATATTAGAAGGTATAAATGTAGTTGCACAAGATGCACACTTTAAAAATGAAGGCGCTTATACTGGTAACATTTCTTGACACCAACTTAAAGATTGTGGAATTAATGGTTCAATCATTGGACACTCTGAAAGAAGACAAATGTTTAATGAGACTGATGAAACTGTTAATTTAAAAACAAAATCATTGTTGGAAAATAATATGCAAGCAATTGTTTGTATTGGTGAAACTTTACAAGAGTATGAAGCAAACAAATCTTTTGATGTTGTTTGAAGTCAAACTAGCAAAGCTTTAGAAGGTGTTGAAGAAAAACACTTAGATAATTTAGTTTTAGCTTATGAACCTGTTTGAGCTATTGGTACAGGAAAAATCCCAACTGGGAAAGAAGTTGATGATTTAATTGGAAAATTAAGAAATAATTTAGCACAAAAATACAGTAAAGAAAAAATTGATAAATTAATTATTTTATATGGTGGTTCTGTTAACGATAAAAATGCTGCTGAGTTTTTCAGTCAAAAAAATATCAATGGTGCTTTAGTTGGTGGATATTGTTTAAAAGCTGAAGGTTTTGTTAAATTAATTGAATTAGGAGGAAACCATGAGTAAAAAACCAGTTTTATTAGCAATTTTAGATGGTTTTGGTTTTTCAAAACAAAAAGAAGGGAATGCTATTTATAATGCTAAAACTCCCTTTTTTGATAATTTAATAAAAACTCATGATCATTGTTATATTGAAGCTAGTGGTGAATTTGTTGGATTACCAGATGGACAAATTGGTAACTCTGAAGTGGGTCATTTAACAATTGGCGCTGGAAGAGTGGTTTATACAGGGTTATCATTAATAAACTATGATATTAAAACAGGTAATTTTGATAACAATCCCACTTTATTAGAAGCAATTGCATTTGCTAAAAAAAATAATAGCAATATTCATATTATGGGATTACTTTCACCAGGTGGTGTTCATTCAAGTGAAGATCATATTTTTGAAATGATAAGAATCATTTCAAAAAATGGTTTAAAACCTATTGTTCATATTTTTGGGGATGGAAGAGATGTTGAACCACAATCAATTATTGGTTCAATTAAAAAATTACAAGATGTTTTAAATAAATATGGTGGTGAGGTTGCAACTATTTCTGGAAGATTTTATGCAATGGATCGTGATAAAAGATGGGAAAGAACTAAACTTGCATATGATAACTTGTTAGGAATTGGTACAAATTATTTTGATGATCTTATCGGTTATGTACAAAATCAGTATGATAAAAATATCTATGATGAATTTTTAGAACCTGCTAGAAAAAATGATAGCAGTTTAAACATTAAAGATAATGATGTAATTATTCATGCGAATTTCAGACCAGACCGAGCAAGACAATTATCACACCTATTTTGTGGATCAACAGTTTATGATGAAGTAAATGATCATCCTTTAAAAAATAATTATTATGCAACAATGATGACATATGAAGGTATTACACCAACTTCAATTTTGTTTCCAACTGTTGTTGTTAAAAATACTTTTGGTGAAGTTGTTTCAAACTATGGTTTAAAACAATTAAGAATTGCAGAAACTGAAAAATATGCCCATGTAACTTTCTTTTTTGATGGTGGAATTGAAACAGAATATTTAAATGAGGACAAACTTTTAATTGATTCACCAAAAGTAAAAACGTATGATGAAATTCCTGAAATGTCAGCAATTAAAATTACAGATAAATTACTTGAAAAAATGGGTGAATATGATGTAATAATTTTAAACTTTGCTAATGCTGACATGGTTGGTCATACTGGGAAATATAATCCTGCAGTTAAAGCAATTGAAGTGTTAGATAATCAATTAGCTAGAATAGATAAAAAAATTAAAGAATTGAATGGAACAATGTTTATTACAGCAGATCATGGAAATGCTGAAGATATGATTGATCAAAATGGTGAACCTGTTACTAAACACACTACTAACCCTGTTCTTTTTATTTCTAACAACAAAAACATTCGTTTTAAAAAACCTGGAAGCTTAGCAAACGTTGCCCCAACAATTTTAGATTTTATGGGTTTAACTGCTCCAGTTGAAATGGATAAACCTTCACTATTAATAAAAAAATAAGGTTTATTTTTTTATTAAATTAGATTTAATATCGCTTATTAATTAATTATTAAAAAAGTAATTATAATTAATCTAGTTGTAATCTATAGTTATTTTTTAAAAACTAAATAAAGGAGAAAATAATGCAAGTTTTTTCAAATAAATTTAAAATTACTAAAATTGAAGCTTATGAAGTTTTAGACTCAAGAGGATTCCCAACTGTTGCAGCAAAAGTATATCATGAAAATATTGTTGCAAAAGCAATGGTACCTTCAGGTGCATCAACTGGTGAAAGAGAAGCAGTTGAATTGCGTGATGGTGATAAATCTAGATTTAATGGTAAAGGAGTTTTAAAAGCTGTTAATAACGTTAACACAATTATTGCTCCAAGAATTGTTGGACTAGATTGTCGTAATCAATTTGAAATTGATCAAATTATGATTGAATTAGATGGTACTGCTAATAAAGCAAAATTAGGTGCTAATGCAATTTTATCAGTATCTTTAGCAGTTGCTAAATTAGCTGCTATTTTAAGTGGTAAACCACTTTATAAATACATTAGACAAAACATTTTAAACGAAAACAGTGATAAGTGAATCATGCCAGTTCCAATGTTAAATGTTATTAATGGTGGTGCTCATGCTGATAACACAATTGATTTTCAAGAATTTATGTTTATGCCAGTAGGCGCAAAATCTATAAAAGAAGCTGTTAGAATGGCTGCTGAATGTTTTCACGCATTACAAAGCATATTAAAATCAAAAAAATTAGACACTAATAAAGGTGATGAAGGAGGATTTGCTCCTAATCTAAGAAATGCTGATGAAGCATTAGAATTAATGGTTGAAGCAGTTAAAAAAGCTGGATATGTTCCAGGTGTTGATAATGATGTTGCTTTTGCTTTAGACCCAGCAACTTCAGAATTATATGATTCTGCTAACAAAACTTATACTTTTGAAAAGGCATTAAATGCAAATATTTTATCTGCAACTGATGCTGTAAAAACATCTCAACAAATGGTTCAATATTGAGACGAACTTTGCAATAAATATCCAATTATTTCAATTGAAGATGGAATTGCTGAAAATGACTGAGATGGTTTTAAATTAATGGTAAAAGATTTGGGGAATAAAATCCAAATTGTTGGTGATGATTTATTTTGTACTAACCCAAAAATTGTAAAAGAAGGAATTGCTGCTGGTGTAGCTAATTCAGTTTTAATTAAAGTTAACCAAATCGGTACTTTATCTGAAACTATAGAAACAATTAAAGAAGCTCATGCTGCTGGATGAACTTGTGTTGTATCACACAGATCTGGTGAAACTGAAGATACTACAATTGCAGATATTGCAGTAGGTTTAAGTACTGGTCAAATTAAAACTGGATCAATGTCTAGATCTGAAAGAATTGCTAAATACAACAGATTGATTGAAATTGAAAATGAATTAGGGGAAAAAGCAGTTTATCCTGGAAGAATTACTTTTAGATCAATCAAATAAGAAAAACCATAATTGATGTGAATTAAAAAAACCTTAGTAATCTAAGGTTTTTTTAATTTAAAAATTAGGTTGAAATGATTCGATTATTTTTCTAACATTTTCTCGACTTTCAATATCTTTTTCTATAATTGCTTTTTTGCTGACAAGTCTTTCAAAAAGTTTAATTCCTCTTTCAGATGCTATTTCTCCAGAATTGGAAGCAACATAATTTTGCAATAAAATTGGAATAATACCATTTTCAAATAATCCTACACAAGATTGTAAAACACAACATTCTGTATCCATCCCAACTACAAAAACACAAGGTGGCAGTTGGTTATTATTTGCAATTTTTAATCTAGTTAATAATTCTAAATTAACACATGTATAAGTATGTTTTGTTAAAGAATAATCAAATTTTAAATTATCTACGTATCTGTATTCAGCTTCTGTTTTTAAAAAGTGTCAATTTTGTAGTCTAGTAAAAAGATTTGTTTTTAACTTTTCATCATTTATGTATTGAGTAGCAATAATGTAATCAAAATAATTTTTATTTGAAAGTTCTACAATTTTTTTACCTACTAATTTTGTGTATTCTGTGGTGTTAAATCCCACTTGATTATCAATAATGATTAAAATTGATTTTGTATTTGTCATAACTTATTTACCTTAAACAGTTATTTTTTATTTTAAATAAAAAACTTGTTTATTTTTTAATTTTGTAAAAATAAGAAACTGATTTTGCATTATTGGAATAAATTATTAAATTTTTATGTATTTTATTTATAAAAAAAGCTATTCAAATATTTATATATAGTTTTCTGTTTAGCTACAGTGAAGGAGTA